>JANPJI010000265.1:0-6182 GCA_031425425.1 Rubricoccaceae bacterium | reverse complement strand
CGGCGGCGGCCCGCGCGGCTGTCAGGCGCTGCGCCTCGGCAGCGGCGGCGCGCGCCCGCTCCGCCTCGGCTCGGCGGCGGTCCTGGGCGACGATCGACTGGACGAGCCCTTCGAGGTCGCGGGCGTCCGCGCGGCGCTGCGAGAGCTGCCGCTCGAGGTCCGAGCGCCGCGAGCGGGTCGACTGGACGAGCGCGGCCCGCTCGCGGCGGCGGAGCTGAAGCGTCATCTGCTCGGCCTGGCTCTGCGAGAGCAGCCGCTGGGTCGCTTCTAGCGACTCGCGGACGGCCCCTTCGCGCGCGCGCAGCTCGGCCGTCTGCTCCGCGATCCGCTCGACCTGCCGGCGGCGGCGCTTCGCGAACTGCTGGAGGTAGCGCGCCCGGACGACCATCTGGTTGAACGAGCCGGCCGAGAGGATCAGGGCGAGCGCGTTGCGCCGGCCGTGCATGTACGCGTGCCGGGCGCGGTCGCGGTACGACGACTGGGCGAGGCTGATCTCGCCTTCGAGGCGCCCGATCGACGCCTGGAGCGTTCCCGTTTCGCCCCGAATGGTCTCGATCTGCGTCCGGTACCCGCCGAGGAGCTGCTCGCGGAGCGCGATCTCGGTCCCGAGCGCGCCGAGCGCCTCGACGGCCGAGGCCTCCTCGCTGCGGACGTTCTGGACCTGCTGCTCGACACCCCGGATCTGGCCCCGGAGCCCCTCCAGGCGCCGTTCCGTCTCCGCGCGACCCTGCGACTGAGCCGGGTGAGCGCATACGAGCGCGGCAACGATCAGGAGGGAAACGCGCATGAGAACTCGGGGGGAGACGAGGCAATCTAGGGACGCCCCGCAACTCCCGCGCCGGACTACCGCAGGCGGACGACCCGGTAGTCTGGTCGGCTGAACGTGAGCCGCAGGTCGTCCGGGTTGACGGCGAGCCGGCGGTGCTCGAACGTCACCTCGCTCCCGGCTCCGGCGACGTGGACGCGGCGCGGCATCGCGATGCCCCCGACGAGTTCGAACTCGCTCGCGTCCTGCTGTGCGCGGATTGCCCCGGCCGCATCGTACTCGCGCACCGCGACGACCCGCCACAGGGCCGGGTCGACGGTGTACGTGCGGCGCGTCCCACCGGGGAACCGGCCCGTGAGCGTGTAGCGCCCGTTGTCCGGCCGGACGTCCCAGACGATGTCGCGCTCGGGCACGAGCAGGCCGAGGGCGACGCGCGCCGCCGCCGCCGGCGTCGCCCCGCCCGGCACATACCGCTCCGCGGCCGCGGCGGGGCCGACGTACAGCACGCGGTTGATGCGGTCGGCGGCCAGCACCGAGTCGGCCGTAACGACGCCGCGCCCGCCCTCGATGCCGAACGGCCCCCGGATGACCACGGTCACGCTGTCGGTCCGGCGCCCTTCGAGGCGGGCGCGGAGGCTGAACGTGGCGTCCTGGTCGATCCGGCCCGACCGGATCGTCACCTGGCCGTCGGACGAGGCCGACCGCACGGGCGCGACGGAGGCGGCGACCGCCGTGACGATCTGGTCCAGAGAGTGTGACGGGTAGCCGGCAGGCGTCGCGGCCGGGGGAACCACGACCGCACGGTGGCTGCACCCGGTTATGGCGACGGCGAGGGCCAGCAGGAGAAAACGAGACATAGACAGGCGGGGAGGGGACTACCGAGAGATGGAGCGGAGGACACGGTCGAACCGCGCCCGGAGGGCGGCCGCAATCGGGTCGCCGGAGGGAAGTGCACCGAGCGCGGTGAGGCCCGACCGTGCGGCGCGAGCCGCGTCGCTGGGGCGTCCGGCGGCGAGGTACGCGTCGGCGGCCGGGGCGAGGACGGACGGGACGGTCGGGAAGAGAAGGGTCGCCTCGTCCGCCGTGTCGCCGGCCCGCGGGTCGGCCGTCCGGGCGAGCGCGTCGAGGGCGGCTGCCCAGGCATCGAGGCGTCGCGGGTCGGCTGCGACGACGGCCAGCGCCTCGTCGGCCGAAGCGGCTCCGGCGG
Source organism: Rubricoccaceae bacterium (assembly GCA_031425425.1). GTDB lineage: Bacteria > Bacteroidota > Rhodothermia > Rhodothermales > Rubricoccaceae > DASVSE01. The sequence goes on along the minus strand of JANPJI010000265.1, from coordinate 4,209 downwards.
GCGGCAGGGCAACTGGCGTGGACGGCGGTGCATCGATTCGGTCGAGGACGAATGCGCGGAGGCGCGCGCGGGCCGTCGGGTCGCCGGGCGCGAGGCGGACGGCCGCCCGCAACGCCCCCAGTTCGAGTTCGTCCTCGCGGGCTGCGGCGTAGAGCGTGGCCAGGCGGAGCCACGCCCCGGACGTCTCGCCGACGGCGACGAGTGCTTCGAGTGCCTCGCGCTCGGCCGGTCCACGCCCCGCCGCGGCGTGCAGGTCGGCGAGGGCGAGGAGCGTCGCGGCGTCGGTCGGCGACAGGCGACGGGCGGTCTCGTAGCGGGCGAGGGCGGCGTCGGGTTGCCCTGCAGCGACGAGGAGGGCACCCAGCCGGGCGTGGACGGCAGGCTCGTCCGGAGACGCCGCCGCGGCGAGGCCCGCGTGGTAGAGCGCGTCCGTCGGTCGGCCGAGTGCGGTGTACGCTTCGGCGAGTGCGTCGAGGGCGGCCCCGTCGCCGGGGCGCAGCGCGAGCACGGCATCGAGGTGGCGGACGGCGGCGCTGTCGTTGCCGAGGTGGTGTTCGGTGAGGGCGCGGATCAGGCGGCCCTCGGCCGTGGCCTGCGACGCCTCGGCCGGAGGTGCCCCGGCCTGTCCGGACGCGGGGGCCGACGCCGCGACAGCGAGCAAAAGAAGGGGGAGGCGCATCGGGAGAGAAGGCGGCGGCCGGAAGATCGGCCCGCGCGCAGGCAACGAGGCGTCGTCGGGGTTCGTGCCCCACCTGCAGCCTGCCCGGTGTCACAGCCCTCGGACACGAGCGTCCATCGCACACGTCATCGTGCTGAGGAGTGGAGCGGCCCCATGAGGTCAAAACTGGGCCGTGTGGGCATGCGATAGCCTGTTCGCGGGGCGAGGCGTGGCCATTCGCGCTGCCCGGAGATGCGGAACGGCTCTTGCGAGGCGTTGAACAAAACGCGCGGCCGTGTACATTAGGACCCACTGAAAGCCCTTCCGCGGCCGGGCCTCACCTGACTCTCAACCACCCCCTCCCGATGACCCTGACCCCCTCCCGCGCCATCGCCGCGCTCGCCCTGCTCCTGCTGGCCCTCCCGGCCCTCGCCCAGACGTCCCCTGTCGGGACGTGGCGGACCATCGATGAGGCGACGCGTGAGCCGAAGTCCATCGTCCGCGTGTACGACCGAGGCGGCGCGCTCCACGGCGAGATCGTCCGCCTTCTCCCCGAGGGCCGCCGGTGCGTCGACTGCGCGCCGCGCTTCAACGGCCAGGACCTCCGCGGCGTCGAGATCCTGAGCGGCTTCCGCGCCCGTGGCAACACGTGGGAGGGCGGCCGCATTACGGACCCGAAGAACGGCCGGACGTACCGCGCCAAGATGCAGGTCCAGAGCGACGGCCGCCTCAAGGTGTGGGGCTACGTCGGCATGGACACGCCGCTGACGCGCCGCGCCCAGTACTGGGAGCGCGTCCGGTAGCGGACGCGCGTCCGGTCGTCCCGGATTTCCGTTTCGTAGCGCCCTCCCGAGCCGTCCGTGCTCGGGGGGGCGTCGTCGTATTATGGCCCTGCCGCGGCCACAGGGGCCGTCGCCAGCCGCGCCGCCGCCTTCAACCGCACCGCTCCGGCCCCGCCCCACGGGGCTCCGTTCCCCGGCCTCCCGCGCCGCCCGCTGTGGGCGGGACGAACGTGAACGGCCTCGCCGGGCACGTGCTCGTCCTCAACGCGGACTACCAGGCGCTCTCCGTGTGCAGCGTCGAGCGGGCCGTCGTGCTCGTGATGCTCCGCAAGGCGGACCTCGTCGAGGCGCACGCCGGCCGCGCGCGCCGGTCGTCGGTGGCGCGGTACCCGTGGCCGAGCGTCGTCCGCCTCCGCGGCTACGTCCGCGTCCCCTACCGGAGCGTGCTCCTGACGCGCCGCAACCTGCTCCGCCGCGACGCCCACACGTGCCAGTACTGCGGCGCGACGGACCGGCTCACGCTGGACCACGTGCTGCCGAAGTCGAGGGGCGGGCCGGAGTCGTGGGAGAACCTCGCCGCAGCGTGCGTGCCCTGCAACAACCGCAAGGGCAACCGGACGCCCGACGAGGCCGGGATGCCGCTCCGGCGCGCGCCCTTCCGCCCGAGCCACGTCATGTACATGCGCGACTTTCTCGGGGCGACGGAGGACGCCTGGAAGCCATACCTCTTCGCCGCGTGATCGGGTTACTGGGTACGATGTACCGGGTACGAGACGCCGTTCGCGCGATCTGAACCGTCACACGCCGAACCGCGCACCCCGCATCCCGTATCCCGCACTCCGCACCTGCTCCTCCGATGAACTTCCTTTCGAACCCGCTCGTGGCCCGGCTCCTGTGGGCGCTCCCGCTCCTCCTGCTCGTCATCTCCGCGGCGACGACGCGGGCCGGGTTCGAGCAGCACGCCGTCTACCAGGACGGCACGACGGTCACGGCGGATGTGCTCGGGCTCAACCTCCGCGAGCGGAGCGAGATCACGCACGGCGCGGTCCGGCTTCGGTACACGCCACCGGGCGCGAGCGCGCCGACGGTCCGGGCGGTCGAGATGCCCATCGTGCTCATCAAGGAGATCGAGGCCGACCTCAACGCGACGCCGGCGGGACAGACGCTCCGCGTGCCGCTCCTCGTCTCGCCGACGACCGACCAGGTCGTGCTGGGCACGCACCCGCGCGGGCAATGGCTGCTGACGTTCAGCCTCGCCGGGATGGCGCTCATCGGGGCGATCGTGTCGGGCCTGCTCGTGCGCGGCTGGAACCGGCTCCTCGCCCGCGACGGCGATCCTGCGACGCGCGCCGTCCCCGCAGCCTGAGACCGTCGCCAGGCGCTCAGGCCAGGTCCGTTCCACGGTGCGCGGCGCTCGCCTGCACGCGGCGGTCCATCTCGCTGACCGTCTCACGCAGCCCGGCCCGGAACCGGACGAGCGCCTCGGTGAGGGCGGGATCTGACGTGGCGAGGATCTGGACGGCGAGGAGGCCCGCATTCCGGCCCCCGCCCACAGCCATCGTCGCCACTGGCACGCCGCCGGGCATCTGCACGATCGACAGGAGCGAATCCATCCCGCCGTTCATCGTCGTCGCCACGGGCACGCCGACGACGGGGAGGACGGTGTGTGCGGCGATCATCCCGGGCAGGTGCGCTGCACCGCCCGCTCCGGCGACGACCACCTTAAGGCCACGCTCTGCCGCCGTCCGGGCAAAGTCCGCCATCGCGTCCGGCGTGCGGTGGGCGGAGAGGACGCGCGCTTCGAACGGGACCCCGAACTCGCGCAGCACGTCGGCTGCGGCCTCCATTGTGGGCCAGTCCGACTCGGAGCCCATCGCGATGCCGACGAGTGGGGAGGCGTGCATAGCGGGAGGAGACGTGGGACGGCAGGAAGATCGCCACTTCGCGCCGGCTCCGTCCTCATGTCCTTGCGCCTTGATCTCTTCCTGTCGTAAGCCGCAGCGCGGCGTCCTCCGCGAGGCGACGTGCGTCTTCGGCGGTGTCGGCCGTGGCCGTGACGTGGCCCATCTTGCGCGCGGGGCGCGACTCGGACTTGCCGTAGAGGTGGATACACACGCCTCTAACATGCAGGGCCGCTTGTAGATCGAAGGCCGCGCTTCCGAAATCAGATCCGAGGACATTGACCGTACAGGCGGCGGGGACGCGCAGGTCCGTCGCGCCGAGCGGGAGGCCGAGCACAGCGCGGACGTGGTTCTCGAACTGCGACGTGTGACACGCCTCGATCGTCCCGTGGGCCGTGTTGTGCGGTCGCGGCGCGACCTCGTTGACGAGCACCTCGCCGTCGGGCAGCAGGAACACCTCGACCGTGGCCACGCCGGCCGTCCCGAGCGCCTCGGCCGCCGCGACGGCGACCCGCTGCGCGTCGGCCTCGATCTTGGCCGGGAGGCCGGACGGGAGCCACGCGGCGTGGAGCCGGTGGTCGCGGTGCTCACTTCGGACGAGCGGGTAGACGGCCGTCTCGCCCGTCGGGCTCCGCGCGACAGTCACGGCCCCCTCGGCCTCGAACGGGACGAACGCCTCGACGAGCAGGCCGTCCATTCCCGCGAGTGTCGCCCAGGCCTCGGACACCTCCGCGGGCGTGCGGCACGTCGCGTTGCCGTAGCCGTCGTACGAGCCCTCGAAGCGCTTGGCGACGACGGCCCCGCCGAACCGTTCCGCCGCGCCCTGCGCCTCGGCGAGCGTCGCCGTCCGGGCGTAGCGCGGCTGCGG
>JANPJI010000264.1:0-4852 GCA_031425425.1 Rubricoccaceae bacterium | reverse complement strand
CCGGATGCGCCGCCGTGGCGGCCGGCCGTCAGCCACGCCTCGAGCCGCCGCGCCTCGACGTCGAGCCGCTCGGCCCGCGCGATGCCCACGCCGTCGAACCCGATCCGTAGCGCGTCCGCACGGACGTCGCGGGCGAGTCGGGCAGGATCATAACCAGGCATGCGAGAAGCGGAAATCGGGGAGCTGAAGATCGACCAGCCGGCAATGGCCAGCGGCCAGTTGCAGAGCCTCCAGCCTGGCACCCGTAGGGCCACAGCATGCTGTGGCCGGTGCAGCACGGTGCCGCATTCGCGCGCCGTCGTCCTCGCGCCAAACAGAAGCGGCCCCGCCCTCCAAGAGAGCGGGGCCGCCAGCGGAAGTCGGCGCGCGGTGGCTGATGCCGGTTCAGCCGGTGCCGACCCGAACGCCTGCCGGTCAGTACGGCGACGGGTTCTCGAGCATCATCCGGAACCGCTCGCAGTCCACCGGGATCGTCTCGACGCGCCGGTTGCGCTCGCAGCCCGTGCCGGGGTCCTCCTTGTCGCAGTTGGGCGAGCCCTCGCCGCGGTTGCGGATCTGCAGCTTGCTCGCCGAGACGCCGCGGCCGAGGTAGTAGTCGTAGACGGCCTGGGCGCGGCGGCCGCCGAGCGGCATGCCGAACCGGTCCATCTCGGCGTTGTCGATCGTGCCGTCGATGAACACGCAGCACTCGGGGTTGGCGAGCAGCAGCTCGACGTTCTCGTTGAGCAGCGCACGGGCCCGCGTGCTCATCGTGGACGCGCCGTAGTCGAAGTACACCGGGTTCAGCTCGACGAGCGTACACACGGCCGGGGGCGGCACGACGACCGGCGGGGGCGGCACGACGACCACCGGCGGGAGCGGCGGCGGGATGTAGGCCGGCGGAGCCTGGGCGAAGCCGAGGCGCAGGCCGCCCGTGAACAGCGCCGTGTTGAAGCGCGAGCGGAAGCTGGAGTCGCCGTCGCCGTCGACCTCGCCGCAGGTCGGGTCCGTGGTGTCCGGGTCGTCGCACGGCTTGCAGGCCGGGTTGGTCGTCGCCGGATCGTCGCACGGCTTGCACTCGGGCGTGGTGTTTCCGGGCGGGCACGGGTCGCCGCCGCCGACGTTGGCCGTGGACGCCGCGACCTCGTTGCCGACGCTCGTCAGGCCGATGCGGTAGGCCGCCTCGCCGTAGAGCGAGAGGTTGCGCGTGACGGCGATCTCGATGCCGGCTCCGAGCGGGAGCGCGAGGGCGGATCGGCTCACGCCCGGCGAGCGGTCGCCGGTCGCGAAGAGGCCGCTGATGCCCGTGAAGAGGTACGGCGAGACGACCGAGCGGCCGGGAGCCGTGAGGTGGTACATCAGGTCCGCCTCGGCCAGGATGGTCTCGCTGGTCAGGAACGGGTTCGTCCCGCCGGGCGCGTCTGCGCGGCTGTCGTCGGCCCCGATGTTGAGGAGGCCGCCGAGGATGCGCCCGCGGAGCTGCTCGATGCCGAGCGGGAAGCTGACCTCCCCGGTGACCGCGAGGTTGGTCGCGACGATGTCGTCCTGGAAGGCCGGGTCGCCGTAAAGGAGGTCCGGCCCCTGATACACAGACGCTCCGACGCCGATGCCGACGCGGACGCCCGCGCCGGGGGTGGGAGCGTACGGGTCATCGTACGGGTCGTAGCCGCTCCGCTGCGCGGAAGCCGGGATGGCGAGGGCGAGAAGCCCGAGTGCGAGAAGGAAACGGGTCATGTGTCCGAAAGGAGAGTTGGATACCGAGTCGCCAGGACAGCCACTCGGTCTCGGGCCGGCGTTCGGGGCATCCGTCCCCAAAAACCCGGCGCGACGAGCGCGGGTGCGGTTCATCCCCCACATTGGGCGATCTGCGGTTCCACATCCCATATCTGATCGGCCCTGAAGGCCCGGATCGGGCGAACATAAAGCCGCGGCGGCGAATGCGCGCGCCTGCAGCGCCGGCGGGGCGGAGCCGTTCGTAACCGTTTCAAGGCGGACGCCCCACGGCGCGCCGCCGGCAACGGAAGAGGGCGGCCCACCCGAAGGTGAGCCGCCCTCTGGCCTGAGACTCAGGCCGCCGTCAACGCCAGCTTAGAAGCCGGTGCAGGACGACGGGATCGAGTCCGCACGGCGGGCGCGGCTGTCGCCCGGGCCCGGGTCCTCCTTCGAGTTCGCGTTCGGGTCCTGCCCGCGGCCGACGGCGCGGACACGGCCGGCGTCGATGCCCTGTGCGATGTAGTAATCGCGGGCGGCGTCGGCGCGGCGCTGCGAGAGCCGATCCACGTCCGTCTCCTGGTCGTCCGCGTAGCCGTTGATGGTCACGCAGATGGACGGGCAGCGACGGAGGATCTCGATGTTCTCGTCGAGGCGCGTCCGGGCGTCGGCGGTGAGCGTCGAGGCACCGAACCCGTAGTAGACCGGGTTGAGCTCCGAGATCGTGTTGCAGAACGAGTCGCCGACGTTGACCGGGATCGTGCACGAGTTCGTCCCGGCCGCGTTGGTGACCGTGATGCGAGCCGTGTACGAGCCAGTGGTGGCGTAGACGTGGCGAGCCGGGAGGCTGGAGGCCGTGGCCGAGCCGTCGCCGAAGTCGACCGAGATCGTTACCGGCTCCGTGCCCGAGACCGTGCCGTTGAGCGTGACCGTGCCGTTGGCGTCGACCGAGGCCGGCGTGGCGCGGCAGCCCGCGATGGCGGCCGGGAGGATGCGCTCGTTGACCGTCACGAGGCAGGACTCCGAGTCGTCGCCGACAGAGTTGACGACCTCGGTGGAGACCGTGTACGTGCCCGGCGTGCTGAAGGCGTGCGTCGTGCTCATGCCCGAGCCGTTCGAGCCGTCGCCGAAGTTCCACGTCGTCGTGACGGGCTGCGTGGCGTCCGCGTTCGTCATCACCATGAACGACCCCGTCTCACCGGCGGTGAGCTCGGCCGGGCACTGGATGCTCTCGATGTCGGCCTTCGTGCCGACGCCGCGGAACATGAACTTGAGGCCGCCGCCGTAGTGGCCGAGGACGTCGAAGTCGACATCATCGCCGGCTGCGCCGACGCCCGTGCCGCCCGTGGTGCCGGCCGGGTCGAGCCCGTCCACGGCGTCGTCCGGGAAGATGAACCCGAAGTTGCTCTCGAGGAAGAGCGACAGGCGCGGCGTGAAGGCGAAGTCGAGGCCTGCGCCGAAGACCGGCCCGAAGCCCATCGGACGGTCCGTGGGATCGCTCTGGCCCGACGTGATCATGCCGCCGAAGTTGGCGAACGGCGCGAGGCGCGCACTCGGGAAGGCGGTGTAGCGGAACAGCCCCATGACCTCGTAGAGCGTCTCGGTGTTGTTCACCACCGTGTTCGGGTTAGCCGGGTTGGGCGAGCCCGCGAGGTTGTTGAACTGGGCGAAGTTGCCATTGACGCCGAAGCCGAAGGCCGGCGTGAACTGGTAGCCCAGCTCGACTCCGAAGTAGGAGCCGAAGTCGTCGAAGATCCAGGCGGTGGCATCGCGGCCGGTGCCCGTGCCCGTCTGGTCGAGCTCGCCGCCGTAGACGGTCGTCCCGCCGCGGAGCGCGATGTAGGGGGTGTTGTAAGACCGCGTCTGCGCCTGCGCCTGGGGGGCGAGCAGGACGGCCGCGAACCCGAGCACGAGGGCAGAGAGACGCAGGAGCGTGGTCTTCTCCGGTCGGTTCTGTAGCATGGAGAGGGTGGGGTGGGGGTTGGGGGCCGTCCGGGGGGAGAGGCCTGGGGCCGGGCGGCACCGGTTGAAGAGCGGACCCGGTGAGCAGAATGCGCGGCGCTCAGGCCTGAGCGCCTAGTATGCGAAATAGACCGGACACTTGCAACCGCTCGGCGCGGCGGGGCCACGCGTGGGGTTCAAGTTCGGTTGTCCGGGCTGAACGACGGGCAGCCCGTCGGAAAAGAACGTGTGGAGCAGAGCACAGGGCTCTGAACGCGGTGGCGGCTTAACCGACCCTGAAAGCCGAGAGTTCCGCCATAGACCGAAACCTTGTCTCCCCGCTGCGTCGCCGAGCGGAGTTGCGAGCGACGCCTGCGGCGTGCGCCCGGAGCGTTACGCCTCGAGGGAGCGGACGAAGACGTCGAGCTGGCTCTTGGCGTTGGCCGCGTTGTTGGGGTGAACGATGCGGCGGGTCGCGAGTCGGTCGAGCTGCGCCTTGATGGCGTTCAGCTTCGTCGCGGCCTCGGCCGGGTCGGTCGTCGCCCGGAGGTCTTTGATCAGCGTGCGGACGCGGACCTTCTGGTAGCGGTTGCGGAGGCGGCGCTTGGCGTCCTGGCGGACGCGCTTCGCGGCGGATTTGTGCTGCGGCATGGAGCGGGAGCCGGCGACGGGCCGGCGGACTGCGGAGGGCGGGGCGGCCCGTGCGGGCGCGATAGCCGGCTAAGTTAGAGGGCAGCGTATGCAGATGTGGCGAAAGCGCCGCTTCTCGTGCCCTCTTCTGCCTCCCTGCCATGACCGCCTTCCTCCGCGACCTGCTCTCGCGCCCCGGCGCCGCGCGGACCGTCATCCTGATGGAGCCAGACACGATGAGCGCGCCACGACAGTACGAGGTTCGGCCGGGCTACATGCTCTACGCCGCCGTCATCGCGGTTGTCGCCGCCGCCGCCGTGCTCGTCGCGGCCGTCGTGATGACCCCGCTCCGGGGTGCCCTGCTCGGGCCGGGCTCGGCCGAGGTCCGGGCGGCCGCGGAGCGCAGCGCCTCTCGCGCCGAGGCCCTCGAAGACTCGATGGCCGTCCAGGTCGCACAGATCGACCAGCTCCGCGCGATCATCACCGGCACGGCGGACACGCTCGCCGCGGCCGGTGCCGAGGCACCGGAGGCAGACGCTCCGGAAGCCGCCGGCCCGGCTCCTGCCCCCTCGCCTCCGACGTCCGGAGCGGG
>JANPJI010000263.1:0-1661 GCA_031425425.1 Rubricoccaceae bacterium | reverse complement strand
CTCGTGGTCCTCGTAGGCGACGAGCACGCGGCCCGTCTTCCGCGCCGAGGCGAGGATCGTCTCAGTGTCGAGCGGCAGCATCGAGCGGATGTCGATGACCTCGACCGAGACGCCCTCCTTCTCGAGCGTTCGCGCCGCGGCGAGCGAGCGGTAGACGATGGCGCCCCACGTCACGATCGTGAGGTCGGTCCCCTCCTTGACGACGCGCGCCTTGCCGAGCGGGACGAGAAAGTCCGGCCCCGGCTCGGGGCTTCGGGCCGGCCCCTGGCGGTAGAGCGACTTGTGCTCCAGGAAGATCACCGGGTCGCGGCCGCGGATGGCCGACTTCAGCAAACCCTTCGCGTCGGCCGCCGTGGACGGCATGACGACGTGCAGGCCCGGCCAGTGCGCGAACATCGCCTCGACGTTCTGGCTGTGGCACAGCCCACCGTGGATGTAGCCCCCACACGGCATCCGGATCACCATCGGGTTCTCCCACGCGCCGTTCGAGCGGTAGCGCATCGAGGCGACCTGGTTGCGCAGCGGCTGCATGCCGGGCCAGACGTAGTCCGCGAACTGGATCTCGACGACGGGCATGTACCCCGCCGCGGCGAGACCGCACGCGCTCCCGATGATCGAGTGCTCGGCGAGCGGGCTGTTGAAGACGCGCTCGCGGCCGTACTTCTGGGCCAGCCCGCGCGTGGCCGTGAACACGCCGCCCTTGCCCCCGCCGACGTCCTCGCCGTAGACGAGCACCTTCTCGGAGCGCGCCAGCTCTTCGTCGAGCGCGTGGTTGATCGCGTCTACCATCACGACGAGCTCGCCGGTCGGCCCGTCGACCTCGTACGCGCGGTCGTCCGGCCCCTCGTAGTAGACGTGGGCCGTCGCCGTGGCCGGATCCGGGTCGGCCTCCGCCTCGACGGCGCGTGCGGTGAGGTCGATCTGGGTGTGGATCTCGACGCGGAGCGCCTCGACGGCCTCGTCCGTCGTCACGCCGGCCTCGACGAGGCGCGCGACGAGCGCCGGGAGCGGGTCGCGGGCGCGGTCCGCCTCGACGGCGTGGGATTCGCGGTACTTGTTGTGGTCGTCCGACGACGAGTGCGGCAGCAGGCGGACGACGTCGGCGAGGAGGGCGACCGGCCCCTTCCCGGCGCGGACGTGCTCCAGGGCCGCCTTGGCCGCGGCGAGGCTCGCGAGAAGGTCGGTCCCGTCGTAGCGGAGGCGTGCGAGGCCGGGGTAGCCGCCGAGCATGGTCCAGATGGAGCCGCCAGCCGTCTGCTCGCTCACGGGGACCGAGATGGCGTACCCGTTGTCCTGGATGTGGAACACGACCGGGAGCGCCTCGCGGGCGGCCCAGTTGAGGCCCTCGTGGAAGGCCCCCTGGCTCGTCGAGCCCTCGCCGCCGGAGACGTAGACGGCCTTCGGCGTGTCGAGCGCGGGCTCGCCGGCCGCCTCGGCAGCGGCAGCGTCGCGGCGGTGCGCGAGGGCGAAGCCGACAGCCGGCAGGTACTGCGCGCCGACGCTGGACGACGTGCTGAGGATGTTCAGTTCACGGTGCCCGAAGTGCTCGGGCATCTGCCGCCCGCCGCCATTGGGGTCGACCGCCTTGCCGAAGTGCGCCCGCAGGATCTCCTCGACGGTCATCCCGACCGAGAGGGCCGTCGAGAGGTCGCGGTAGTAGA
>JANPJI010000262.1:0-8951 GCA_031425425.1 Rubricoccaceae bacterium | reverse complement strand
GGCCCGGCCGTTGCGGGCGAAGGCCGCCGGCGTCTGCCCGGTCACCTCACGGAACCGCCGGTAGAAGGCGGATTCCGAGGCGTACCCGACCGCGAAGGGCACGTCGGACGCCCGCGCCGCGCCGGCGAGGAGCAGGCGCTGCGCGACGCGAATCCGGCTGGCGTGGAGGAGCTCGCCCGGCGTCGTGCCGGCGTAGCGCCGCGCGAGGACGTGGAGTGTGGACACGCCGACGCCGACACGCTCGGCGAGCGCGGACACGTCGGGCACGGCCGCCGGGTCGGCCTCCAGAACGTCGAGTGCCGCGGCGAACCGGTCGCGGTCGCGGTCGAGGCCCAGCGCGTGCGCGTCCGGCCGGCACCGCCGGCACGCGCGGAGCCCTGTCGCCGCGGCGTCGGCCACGGTCGCGAAGAACACGACGTTCTCGGGCTTCGGCTTTCGGGCCGGGCACGACGGGCGGCAGTAGACGCCCGTCGTCACGACGCCGGTGACGAAGAGGCCGTCGGCTGTCGTGTCGCTCGCCTGCATCCGGGCCAGCATCTCGGCGAACGAGAAGGGGAGGCCGTCAGGCATCGCCGAACAGCCCGTCCACGTCGCCGAACGCCGGGGCACCGTCGAGGGCGGCGTACGTGCCCTCGGCGAGGACTTCGCGCACGGCCCGGCGGACGAGCCCGAGCGCGGCGAGCGCGAGCGATGGCCCGAGGCTCACCCGCGCGACGCCCAGCCGCGCCAGCGCGTCCACGCTCGGTGCGCCCGGCCCAGCCATGACGTTGAGCGGAGCCGCGATGGCGGCAGCCAGCCGTCCGATGGTGTCGGCGTCGCGGACGGCGGGCACGAACACGCCGTCCGCGCCGGCCTCGACGTAGGCGGCGGCCCGGCCGACGACGGCGTCGAACCGGCCGTCCGGCTCGCCGACGCCGGCGAGGTAGACGTCCGTGCGGGTGTTGATGAACAGGTCCACGCCGCGGTCCCGAGCGACCGCCCGCGCCGCGCGGATGCGGGCCACGTGCTCGTCGACGGACAGGAGCGGCGCACCGTCCCGTCCCGGCGAGTCTTCGAGGTTGACCCCGACGGCTCCGGCCGCCAGCACCGCGTCGACCGCCGCGGCCACGTCGGCCGGCGTCCCGGCCCCGTAGCCGCTCTCGATGTCCACTGTGACGGGCACGCGCACGACCCGGACGATGGCGCGGACGGCTGCGGCCGCCTCGGCGAGCGCGAGTCCCTGGCCGTCGCGCCGGCCATGCGCCCACGACATGCCCGCGCTCGTCGTGGCGATGGCCGCGGCTCCGGCCTCCTCGACGACGCGGGCCGAGCCGGCATCCCAGGCGTTGGGAAGGACGAGGGGCCGACCGGCGTGCAGCCGGCGGAAGGGCCGGGCGAGGTCCTGCTGGGTCATGGCGGGTGCGGAGGTAGAGACGGTACGGTACCGCCTCCGAGGCACCGACGCCTCCGCGTGCGTCCACCCGAATCCGGCGCGGCGCGCGCCCTCTATCTTGGCCGTGTACCCGGACCTCCCGATGGACACGCGCCCGCCCCGCCCGCCCGCCTTCCCCCACATGGGGCGGCTGTGGACGGCCGCGAACGCGCTCAGCCTGTCCCGCGCCGTCCTCGTGGCCCCCATCGCGGTGCTCGTGTACCGCGGCGGCCCCGTCGGGCCGATGTTCGCGCTCATCGGGCTCGCCATCGCGACCGACTGGTTCGACGGGCGCGTGGCGCGCTGGAGCGGTACCGTCAGCGAGTGGGGCAAGGTCCTCGACGCCGTGGCGGACAAGCTGGCCGCCGCCGCCGTCACCGTTGCCCTGCTCACGCGGCCGGAGCCCCCGAACCTGCCGCTGTGGTTCGTCGCCCTCGCCGTGAGCCGCGACGTGGTCCTCGCCGTCGGCGGGCTCATCCAGACGCGCCGGCTCGGGCGCTTCACGTCGAGCCTGTGGAGCGGCAAGGTGGCCGTCGGCGCGCTCGCGCTGACCGTCGTCGTGGCGCTCCTCGGCGAGCCCTTCGCCACCCCGCGCGTGATGGAGGCGCTCGTCGGCCTCACGGCTGCCGTCATGGCCTACTCCATCGTGAAGTACACCGTCCGCTTCGCCGCCATCGCACGCCACGGCGAGGCCGCGCTCGCAGACGACGGCACGATTCTGAAGACAAAGCCCTGAAGCGAAACGGATTGAAGAGAAGGTGCCGGACTTTCCATCTCCTCCACTCTCCGAACGCTCCTCGCCGCCGATCCGGATCCCCGCGGCCCGTCCGGTCGTCTCCCCGGCTCCCTCAACGCGAGCGCTCAATGGCCCTGTTCGGATTCAAGCGAAAGGAGAAAGAGATACAGGCCCTGGACGCTGGGCTGGAGAAGACGCGCGTCGGCTTCTTCGACCGCATCAGCAAGGCCGTCGCCGGCAAAGACACCGTGGACGAGGCCGTCCTCGACGAGCTCGAGCACGTCCTCGTCGCCTCGGATGTCGGCGTCAAGACCACCGTCGCCATCATCGGGCGCATCGAGGCGCGCGTCGCTCGCGACAAGTACGTCTCCACGGCGGACCTCAACGGGCTCATCCGCGACGAGATCGCGGACCTCCTGCTGGCCTCGGACCCCGGCCGGCCCGCCGACTTCGACGCGCCGCTCCCGAACCGCCCGCACGTGGTCATGGTCGTCGGCGTCAACGGCGTCGGCAAGACGACCTCGATCGGCAAGATGGCCCATGCCTACCGCACCGCCGGCAAGAAGGTGCTCCTCGGCGCGGCCGACACGTTCCGCGCCGCGGCGACGGAGCAGCTCGACATCTGGGCCACGCGCGCCGGCGTCGAGATCATCAAGCAGTACCAGGGCGCAGACCCCGCCGCGGTCGCCTTCGACACGCTCGCCGCAGCGAAGTCGCGTGGGTCCGACGTCGTGCTGATCGACACGGCCGGGCGGCTCCACAACCAGGGCGGGCTGATGGACGAACTGTCCAAGGTCCGCCGAGTCATGGACCGTCAGGTGCCGGGTGCGCCCCACGAGGTGCTCCTCGTGCTCGACGCGTCGACGGGCATGAACGCGATCGCGCAGGCCGAGGCGTTCACGGCCGCCGTCGACGTGACGGGCCTCATCCTGACCAAGCTCGACGGGACGGCAAAAGGGGGCATCGCCATTGGCATTTCCAACGAGTTCCGCATTCCGGTAAAGTATATCGGCGTCGGGGAGCAGGTGGCCGACCTTCAGGTCTTCGACCGCTCGTCGTTCGTTCAGTCGCTGTTCGGGGACCGGGCGGCCGCCTAGAGGCCACAGCCGCCACAGCTCCGTCGGTCTCTGTTCGGCCGTTCCAGGCGCCCGTTCGGCGTCCGTCTCCGACGGTTCGGGCCCGCCCGCTTTGTTCTTCGCCCCCGGTCTCGCACTTTGACGGTGGGCGACCGTGCCCGACCTTCTCTCACCGTGCCCGCCTGCCCGAGCCTATGAGCGCTCGCTACTCCTCCGCTCCGTCCACGTGCCGGGGCTTCCGCCGGGCCCTGCCGACCATGACGCGTCTGGCCCTCGTCCTCGCTGTCGCGCTCGTCGCGGCCGGTGGCCCGGCCCGGGCGCAGGCCGCGTACACGCCCGAGTTCGCCCTCGACCTCGTCACGGCCCAGGCCGACTCGGCCGGCGCGGCGCGCCTCGACGTGTACACGGCGATGCCGATCCAGAACCTCCGGTTCCGGTCGCGCGCGTCCGGGTTCGAGGCGGACTACTCCGTCACCGTCAACGTGTCCGCCCTCGACGCGCAGGGCCAGCAGCAGGGCCTCGTCGTCAGCCGGACGTTCGAGCGCGCGGTCTCGCGGCCGGACTACGCCGCGACGCAGGACCGCGACGCGACCGACCGCGCCGTCGAGTCCCTCGCCGTTCCGCCGGGGCGCTACACCGTCTCGGTCGCCGTCGAGGACGGCGCGAGCGGACGGACGTTCACCCGCGAGGTGGGCCACGTCGTGCGCCCGATGGCCGTCGGCGGCGACCGCGCCGTCGCCGTGAGCGACCCGATCCTGCTGGACCGCTACGACGCCGACGCGCGCACGTTCGAGCCCAACGTCGGCGCGGCCGTCTCGACCGAGCAGGACGACTTCACGGTCTACTACGAGCTCTACGCCGCCGACGCGACGACGCTTCAGGTCACGTACGCCGTGACGGAGCAGAACCGCGTCCGCGAGCGGCCGAGCTTTTCCGCCCTGCTCGGGCTCGCCCCGCGGCAGCAGGCGGACCTCGGCACGCCGGTCGCCTTCTCCGAGCGCCTCGACGTGCCCGCGGGCCGCTCGCCGGCCGCCTTCCGCATCGAGACGGAGCGCCTGCGCGTCGGCGACTACGCCCTCACGGTCCGCCTCGAAACGCCCGACGGCGCGCTCGTCGCCGAGACGACCAAGCCGTTTTCGGTCCGCTGGATGGGCCTCGACGGCCAGCTCGCCGATCTCGAGCTCGCCATCTCGCAGCTCCGCTACGTCGCCCGCGACCGCGACATCACGGCCATCCGCCGCGCCGCGACGCCCGAGGAGCAGATGCGCCTCTTCCGCGCCTTCTGGGACCGCCGCGACCCCACGCCGGGCACGCCGCGCAACGAGGGCATGGAGGAGTACTACTACCGCGTCGCCTACGCCAACGAGCGCTACAGCCGCCTGCGGGACTCGGGCTGGAACACGGACCGCGGCGAGGTCTACATCCGCTTCGGCGCGCCGGACTTCGTCGAGGAGCACCCGTTCAACTACGGCACGGACCCGTACCAGATCTGGTACTACAACGGCCAGGGCCGGCGCTTCATCTTCGTCGACCAGAGCCGCCTCGGAGACTTCCAGCTCCTCGTGCCCATCTGGGACGACCGGACGCGGATGTGAGGAGGGTAACGGGCATCGGCGAACGGCCATCGGGGAAATACCTTCCTGGGTGGCCGTTTCCGCTGTCGACACTCTGTTCCCGATCTCCCCGATGGCCGACCCCCGTTTACCGTTGCCGGCTCCCCGCGTCGTCTTCATGGGCTCGCCCGGCTTCGCCGTCCCGTCGCTGGACGCGCTCGTCGCGGCGGGGCTCGCGCCGGTGGCTGTCGTGACGGTGCCCGACCGACCGGCGGGGCGCGGGCAGACGCTCCGCGCCTCGGCGGTCAAGGAGGCCGCCGAGCGCCACGGGATCGCGGTGCTGCAGCCCGAAACGCTCCGCGACGCCGGCTTCCAGGCCGCCCTCGAGGCGCTCGCGCCCGACGTCATCGCCGTCGTCGCGTTCCGGATCCTGCCGCGCGAGGTCTACGAAACCGCGCGCCTGGGCGCGTTCAACCTCCACGGCTCGCTCCTGCCGGCCTACCGCGGCGCGGCCCCCATCGCGCGCGCGCTCATGGACGGCGTCGCCGAGACGGGCGTGACGACGTTCCTGCTGCGCCCGTCCGTCGACACCGGGGACGTGCTCGGACGGTGGCGCACGCCCATTGGGTCGGATGAGACGATGGGGGACGTCCACGACCGCCTCGCGGCCATCGGGGCGGCGGCGGTCGTCGAGACCGTGCAGCGCCTCGGCGCAGGCGACGTG
Source organism: Rubricoccaceae bacterium (assembly GCA_031425425.1). GTDB lineage: Bacteria > Bacteroidota > Rhodothermia > Rhodothermales > Rubricoccaceae > DASVSE01. The sequence goes on along the minus strand of JANPJI010000262.1, from coordinate 3,451 downwards.
CGACCCGAGCCGCAGGACGACGCGCTCGCGAGCCCCGCGCCCAAGCTGTTCCGCGACGACGCCCAGATCGACTGGGGCCGGCCTGCGCGGCGCGTCCACGACCACGTCCGTGCCCTGTCTCCCGCCCCCGGCGCATGGACGACGTGGCGGGCCGGCGGCCCGGCCTCCGGCGGCCCGGGCGAGACGTTCAAGGTGCTCCGCACACGCGTCGCAGCGGAGGCCGGGCGGGTCGGCGCACCGGGCGAGGTCGTCGAGGCCGGCCCGCGCCTCGTCGTGGCCTGCGCCGACGGGGCGGTCGAGATTCTGGAGGCCCAGCGCGAGGGGAAGCGGCGGATGAGCGCGGCGGACCTGCTCCGCGGCGCGGCTCCAGCGGTTGGCGACGTCCTCGGTGGGGCGGGCTGACGATTCCGCTCGCGTCGCGGCGGTATCGCGTCTCGACGGCATCGCCGGGAATGGGCCGTCCGGATTGGGCGCCGGCATTGCCGGGAACGGGATGGGGGCGTCGGGCACAGCATGCTGTGCCCCTACCGACCGCGGCCGTTGGTCCCATCGCGCCATCGCGGATCGCGCCGGTCGCGGGCTGCGCCGGGCATGGATCGCGCCGCGGTGGGGCTCGCACCGGGCGGGCCGTCCGGCCGGCGGCCTCGGTACCTTCGGGCGTCCCCCGACCGACCGCGCATGTCCGAGATCGTCTCCTCCACCCCCGCCTCGCCCGCCCTCGGTGCCTCGCCCGACCTCGGCGCGCTGACCGACCGCGTCGCGCGGGCGGGCACGTTCGTCGAGCCCCTCCTCGCGACGGTCGGCCGCGTCGTGGTGGGGCAGCCGCGGATGGTCGAGCGGCTCCTGATCGGGCTGCTCACGGGCGGCCACGTGCTCCTCGAAGGCGTGCCGGGCCTCGCCAAGACCCTCGCGGTGTCCACGCTCGCGAAGGCGATCGACGCCACGTTCCAGCGCATCCAGTTCACGCCGGACCTGCTCCCGGCGGACCTCGTCGGGACGCTCGTCTACAACCAGGGCACGGGCGGCTTCGTGGTCAAGAAGGGGCCGGTCTTCGCCAACATCATCCTCGCCGACGAGGTCAACCGCGCCCCGGCGAAGGTCCAGTCCGCGCTCCTCGAAGCGATGCAGGAGCGGCAGGTCACCATCGGCGACACGACGTACCCGCTGCCGGTCCCGTTCCTCGTCCTCGCGACCCAGAACCCCGTCGAACAGGAGGGCACCTACCCGCTGCCCGAGGCGCAGGTGGACCGCTTCATGCTCAAGACCGTCGTCACGTACCCCACCCGCGACGAGGAGCTGCTCATCATGCGCCGGATGGCCCAGACGACGGCCGCGCCGGACATCCAGCCCGTCGTGACGCTGGCGGAGATCCTCGCCGCGCGCGGGGTCGTCGGGCAGATCTACGTGGACCCCCGCGTCGAGGAGTATGTCGTCGACCTCGTGCTGGCGACGCGCGAGCCCGAGCGCTACGGCCTCGCCGACGTCCGTGGCCTCGTGGCGTACGGAGCGAGCCCGCGCGCGTCGATCGCGCTCAACCTCGCCGCGCGCGCCCACGCCTTCCTGCGCGGGCGGGCCTACGCGACGCCCGACGACGTGCGGGCGATCGCCCTCGACGTGCTCCGCCACCGCGTCGCGGTGACCTACGAGGCCGAGGCCGAGGAGGTCACCGCCGAGCAGATCGTCGGCCGCGTGCTCGACGCCGTCGAAGTGCCGTAAGCGGCCAGTGGCCAGTAGGCACCGGGATACCCGGACCGATGGCCAGTGGCAGAACCTCCGGATTCAGGCGGCCTCTGGCATTTCTGCCACTGGCCACTGGCCCCATCCCACCGGCCGTATCCACGCCATGCGCCCGCCGCAGCCGTACCAGAAGGACGCCATCACGGTCGCCGAGATCGTGGACCACCTCCGGCGGCTCGCCGGCATGGAGATCGAGCCCGCCAACGCGGCCCCGGCCGAGCGCCGGCCCCTCTCCGAGAGCCACATCCACCGGCCGGGCCTCGCCCTGGCCGGCTACACCGAGCTCTTCACCAGCGAGCGCATCCAGGTGCTCGGCAACACCGAGGTCCGCTACCTCGCGTGGCTCGGCGAGGCGGGGGCCGCCCAGGCGTTCGGGCGCATCGTGGACTTCGACGTCCCGTGCGTCGTCCTCACGGCCGGCAACGATCTCCCCGACGCCCTCCTCGCCATCGCCGAGGCGAGCGGCGTGCCCGTCTACCGGACGCCCGTGCCGACAGTGCCGTTCATGATCACCCTCCGGGACATCCTCGAGGACCAGTTCGCGCTCCAGCTCACGCTCCACGGCTCGCTCGTGGACGTATATGGCATCGGCCTGCTCATCACCGGCCCCGCCGGCATCGGCAAGTCCGAGATCGCGCTCGACCTCGTCGAGCGCGGCCACCGCCTCGTCGCCGACGATGTCGTGATCGCGACGCGCAAGGGCTCGGACGTGCTCATGGGCACCGGCACCGAGCTCGCCAAGCACTTCATGGAGGTCCGCGGCCTCGGCATCCTCGACGTCAAGGCCATGTTCGGCGTGCGGGCCATCCGCTACCAGAAGCGCATCGAGGTCGTCGTGCGCGTCCACCCGTGGGACCCCGACGAGGAGTACACGCGCATCGGGATGGTGGACGAGAACCAGACGATCCTCGACGTGCCGCTCCCGCTCGTGAAGCTGCCCGTGACGCCGGGCAAGAACGTGACGGTCCTCTGCGAGGTCATCGCGATGAACCACCTGCTGCGGCACTACGGCTACGACCCGGCGGACGTGTTCGCGCAGCGGCTCAAGGACCAGATCGCGCGCAAGACGTTGGGCGGCGGCGGGCGTGCCTCGCAGCGCGGCGTCGAGTGGTTCGAGCAGGACGTCGAGTAGGGCGGGCACGCGGGGCCGCCTATCTTCGCGCACCCTGCCGCCGCTCCGATGCGCCTGTTCTCTGTCGCCGCCCTCCTCGCCGCCCTCGCCGTCGGGTCGTGGTGGCTCCTCGCGTCCCGCCCCGCCGCCGCGGACCCCTCGGCCGTGCCGGCCGCTGCGCCCGCCGCCGGCCGCGTCCCGGCCGACACGGCGGGCACGCTCCGCATCCGCGCCGTCGGCGACGTGATGATCGGGACCGACTTCCCGTCGGCCCGCTACCTCCCCCCCCGCGGCACGTCCGTGCTGACGGGCGTGCTGGACCTGCTCCGCGACGCGGACCTCACGTTCGCCAACCTCGAAGGGCCGTTCCTCGACGGCGGCTCGTCCACCAAGTGCGCGCCGAGCAGCACGCAGTGCTACGCCTTCCGCACGCCGACGTCGTACGGGCGCTACCTCGCCGAGGCGGGCATCGACCTGGCGTCGCTGGCCAACAACCACGCGCAGGACTTCGGCGAGGAGGGCCGCACGTCCACGATGGACATGCTGGACGGGCTCGGGATCGCGCACTCGGGCCGGGCGGGGACGGTGGCGAGCGTCGAGAAG
>JANPJI010000261.1:0-9645 GCA_031425425.1 Rubricoccaceae bacterium | reverse complement strand
CGACGAGACGATGGCGGCCGGGTCCTACGCGGTCACGTGGGACGGGGCCGACACCGTGGGCCGGTCGCTGGCGTCGGGCGTGTACGTGGTGCGGTTCGAGGCGGGCGGCCGCACCGAGGCGCGCACCCTCACCGTCGTCCGATAGGGGACGTCGTCCGATAGCGACACCACCGTCTCGTTCCCACGGGAGGCCCCTGCGCGACGTTGCGCGGGGGCCTTCCCCGTTTCCGGCCGCTACTCGCCGCGGACGACCGCGGCGAACTCGGCGAGCATCATCGCCGTCGCGCCCCACACCTCGTGCCCGCCGACGTCGAAGAAGGGCACGTCGAAGACGGCCGCGTCCGGATTCCCGTGCAGCGCACGCGGCGACGTTCGCCGCGCGGCAGGGTCCACGAAGAGCGCGACGGGCACCTCGATGAGGGCCGCGACCTCAGCCTCCTGCAGGCGGAAGACCGGGCGCGCGGCGAGCGCCGCGACAATGGGCCAGACGGAGAAGCCAGAAGGCGGGACGTAGAGCGGCGTCAGCCGCCCGAGCACGTCCGGCACGTCCACGCCGACCTCCTCGCGGGCCTCGCGGCGCGCGCCGTCCTCGGGCGTCTCGCTGGCGTCGAGCGCGCCGCCGGGGAGCGACACCTGCCCGCTGTGCGCGCGCAGCGTCGGCTGGCGGACCGTCAGCACGAGGCACGGCTCGCTGCTCTCGTCCGGGTACACGAGGACAAGCGTCGCGGCGGGGCGGCCGCCCTTGCCCTCGACGCCGATCACCTCGGGCGCGGTGCGGCTCGGGAACGGGGCCATCTCGCCGTGGGCCGCGTGGCCCGGCAGCGGCGGGGCACCGGACCCGAGGCGGGCGCGGAGGCGGGCGACGAGCGCCTCGTGGGCCGTCACAGGCCCCGCGCCGCCTCGCCCCGGGCGACGAGCATCCCGGACTGTGCGCGCGGCGTCACGAGCACCTCCTGCACGTTGACGTGCGCCGGAGCCGTGACGCAGTACACGACCGCGTCCGCGACATCGTCCGCCGCGAGCGCGTGCGTGTCCGCGTAGACCGCGTCTGCCTTCGCGGCGTCGCCCTGGAAGCGGACGAGCGAGAACTCGGTCTCGACGAGGCCCGGCGAGACCGCCGAGACGCGCACGGGCGTCCCGTGGAGGTCCATCTTGAGCCCGAGCGTGAGCGCGAGGAGCGCGTGCTTGGTGGCGCAGTAGACCGTCCCGCCGACGTAGACGTGGTGCCCCGCCGTCGAGCCGATGGTGACGACGTGGCCGCGCCCGCGGGCCAGCATCCCCGGCACGACGGCCCGAATGCCGTTCAGGACGCCCTTGATGTTGGTGTCCACCATCGCGTCCACCTCCTCGTGCGTGTTCTCCCACACTGGCCCGAGCCCGCGCGCGAGCCCGGCATTGGCGACGAACACATCAATGGCGGCCCATGCCGCGGGGAGCGCCGCGACGGCGGCGGCGTGCGCCGCGGCGTCCGTCACGTCGAGCGGGAGGGCGAGAGCCGCGCCACCGTCCGACTCAATCTCTGCGATGAGCGCGTCGAGGCGCTCGGCCGACCGTGCCGAGACGATCACGCGGTCGCCGCGGCGAGCAAACGCGCGCGCCGTCGCCGCGCCGATACCGGCGGACGCGCCGGTGACGAAAACGGTCAGAGGCGGGGATACGGGATGAGACATACAGGATGAGCAGACGAGGAGTCTGCTATATCGCCCATCGCCCATCCCTGATCCCTCATCCCGTCACTTCGTGTACTCGTAGAAGCCGCGGCCGGACTTCCGCCCGAGGCGTCCGGCGGCAACCATCTTGCGCAGCAGCGGCGACGGGCGGTACTTCGAGTCGCCGAGGTCGCGGTGGAGCACCTCCATGATGCTCAGGCACACGTCGAGGCCGATGAAGTCGGCGAGCGTGAGCGGCCCCATCGGGTGCGCCATGCCGAGGCGCATCACCGTGTCGATGGCCTCGGGCGTGGCCACGCCCTCCATGACGCACGTGATGGCCTCGTTGATCATCGGCATCAGGACCCGGTTCGAGACGAAGCCGGGGAAGTCGGCGACCTCGACCGGCGTCTTGCCCAGCCCTTCGGCGAGGTCGCGGGTGATGTCGTACGTCGCCTGGCTCGTCTCCAGCCCGCGGACGATCTCGACGAGCGCCATCACCGGAACGGGGTTGAAGAAGTGCATCCCGACGACCTTCTCGGGGCGCCCGGTCGCCGCGGCGATGGTCGTGATCGAGATGGACGACGTGTTGGTGGCGAGGATGGCCTCCGCGGGCGCTGCGGCGTCGATGAGGCGGAACAGCTCCGCCTTTACGTCCGGGTTCTCCGTCGCCGCCTCGATGACGAGGTCAGCCGTGGCCACACCCTCAGCGAGGTCGGTCTGGAGCGCGATTCGGCCAAGCGTCGCCGCGGCGTCGTCGGCGGTGAGCTTCTCTTTTTTGACCTGCCGGCCGAGGTTGGCGTCGATGGTTGCGCGGGCGGCGTCGAGGCGGTCCTGGTCGAGGTCGACGAGGGTGACGGCGTGGCCGCCCTGCGCGAAGACGTGGGCGATGCCGTTGCCCATCGTGCCGGCTCCGATTACAGTGACGTTCATTCGGGAGACGTGGAAGGAAGGAGTGGAAACGGAGAGCGTCCGGGTCAGGGCGCTTCGCGCCAGACGATGCGGCCCCTCGCGTCGACATAGGCTGCCGCACCGGTCTCGATGACGCGGGCGAGCGCGCCGCGGAACGGGGCCGCCTCCGTAAAGCGCGGCGCGATGGCGACGGTGCCGTCGGACCGAACGTAGCCCCAGAGGCCGCCCTCGCGGACGGCGGCGAGACCCTCGGTGAAGCCGCGGGCCGCGTCGTAGCGCGGCGCGACGGCAACCGTGCCGTCGGGACGAATGAAGCCCCAGAGGCTGCCCGTTCGGACCGCCGCGAGGCCCTCGGAGAACGCGTCCGCCTGCTCGTAGTCCAGCGGGACGACCACCTCGCCGCGGCCGTCGACGAAGCCGAATCGGCTGCGGTCCGACACGCGGGCGCGGCCCTCGCTGAACGGGGCGGCGTTGCGGAACCGGGGCGAGACGGCGACCTGCCCGTCCGCTCCGAGGAAGCCCCACTCGCCCGCGACGCCCGGCACGGCCCCGGGCGCGCGGAACGGGGCCAGCGCGAGGCCGTCGCCCGCGTCGCCGAACGCGAGGACCGTCACGGCACGGACCTCCGCCACGACCGCCCCGCCAGCATCGAGCACGAGCCACGGCGTCACGCCCGGAGTGGCGAGGCCGAGCCGGGCCAGCAGGTCCAGCCCGAGCGGGATGCGCGCGAGCGGTGCGCGGGCCGGCGCGACGCGGGGCGCTGCGCCGCCGCCGTAGTTCAGCGCCTCGACGAGCGACGGCTGCACGACGAGGGCACCGTCGGGGCCGACGAAGCCGGTCAGGGCCTCGCGCCCCGCCCCGGCCACGACGCGCCCGAGGCCGCCCTCGAACGGGAAGACCGAGGCGTAGGCCGGCACCACGACGAACGCGCCCGACGGGTCGATGTAGCCCCACTGCGCGCCCAGCCGCACGCCCGCGCGGCCCTCGGAAAACGCTTGCGCGTCGTCGAACCGCGGCGCGACGGCGACCGCCCCCGAGGCGTCGATGTAGCCCCAGGCGGTCCCGACGCGGACCGGGAACAGCCGCCGACCGGCCTCGACGGTCGCAGCCGGCGTGGCGGCCGGGCGTTCGCCCGTCGCGTCGGGTCCGAGCCGGACCGTCGTGCAGCCGGACGCGGCGAGCGCACCGAGCAAGATCAGCCGAGCGACGCCCGGACGGGAGAGGAGGCGCGTCACGCCGCCTCGCCCGCGCGCTCGACGATGATCGCCGTCGCCTCGCCGCCGCCGATGCAGATCGCGGCGAGCCCGTAGCGCCCGCCGCGCGCGGCGAGGGCGTGGACGAGCGTCGTGAGAATGCGCGCGCCCGACGCGCCGATCGGGTGTCCGAGCGCGACTGCGCCGCCGTTCACGTTGAGCTTCTCGTGCGGGATACCGAGCGCGTCCTGCGCCGCGAGCGCGACGACGGCGAACGCCTCGTTGACCTCGAAAAGATCGATCTGGTCCAGCGTCAGGCCCGCCTTTGCGAGCACCTTCTCGATGGCCTGGATCGGGGCCGTCGTGAACTCGACCGGGGCCTTGGCGTGCTGCGCCGTGGCGACGATGGTCGCGAGCGGCGTCTTGCCGTTGGCCGCGGCCCACTCTTCCGAGGCGACGACGAGCGCCGCGGCCCCGTCGTCGATCGTGGACGCGTTGGCCGCCGTGACCGTGCCCGTCTTGGTGAACGCACCGCGCAGCGTCGGCATCTTGTCGAAGTTGGCCGTGAACGGCCCCTCGTCGCGCGAGACGACCGTGTCGCCCCTGCGCCCGGCGACCGTCACCGGCGCGATCTCGGCGTCGAAGCGGCCGCTCGTGTTGGACTCCTGGGCGCGGGTGTAGCTCTCGATGGAGAACGCGTCCTGCGCCTCGCGCGAGACGTTGCACGTCTCGGCGCAGAGGTCCGCCGAGACGCCCATCGGGTCCGAGTTGTACGCGTCGCGGAGGCCGTCGTGGAAGAGGGCGTCCACGAGCGTGGCGTTGCCGTACTTGTAGCCGTAGCGGGCCTTGTCGAGCAGGAACGGCGCGAGCGACATGTTCTCCATGCCCCCCGCGACGACCACGTCGGCGTCGCCGGCGCGGATGGCCTGGTCGGCGAGCATAACGGCCTTCATGCCGCTCCCGCAGACCTTGTTGATGGTCAGGCACGGGACGGAGTCCGGCAGGCCGGCTCCGAGCGCCGCCTGCCGCGCCGGGGCCTGCCCGACGCCAGAGGTGAGCACGCAACCCATCACGACCTCGTCGACCTGGTCCGCTGCGACGCCGGCGCGCTCCAGCGCGGCCCGGATGGCGGTCGCGCCGAGAGCCGGGGCAGGGACGGTCGAGAGCGCGCCGCCGAAGGCACCCATCGGCGTGCGGGCGGCGGAGAGAAGGACGGAGCGGGGCATCGGGTCGGTGGACAGGTTGCGGGGGCGGTGAACTCCGGGACGCCCGGAAGCGGTTTCAAGGTATCCGGCTCCGCGGGGGATCGGGTTGACGCGGAATGAAAACGCGGTCATCTCCCCGCCGCCTGCCCGCATCGTCTCTTCCCGTCCTCTTCGCCCGGTCGTCACGCCGCGCGCGCACGCGGGCAGCGCCCGGTCCCGTTCTTAAGTCCACGGACACGACTGTCCGTCCCCGCGACGACGCGGGGGAGGTCCTGTGCACCGATGCGCGGGACGGGAGCCGTCGAGGGTCGACAGACCGTGGCTCCCTCCGGTCCACTCCCAGGAATGGGAAGACTCTCCGGGGAGAGTGGGGCCTGCTGTACGACCCTCGATCCGCTTCGGTGCTCTGCACCGGTTTCCGCGCGCCCGCCTCCGGCCGGGCGGCACTCCCTGTCTGCCCCCGTGCGGGGCTCCTCCCCTGACGTTCTCCGACCTCCAGCTCCGCCCGGAGCTCCAGCAGACCGTGGCCGACCTCGGCTACGACGCGCCCTCGCCGATCCAGGCGGCCCTCATCCCCGTCCTCCTCGAAGGCCGCGACGCCGTCGGCCAGGCGCGCACCGGGACCGGCAAGACGGCCGCGTTCGCGCTCCCGCTCCTCCACCGCCTCTACGACGAGACGGTCCCGAGCGACGCGCCCAACGGGGCCGTCCGCGCCCTCGTCCTCGCCCCGACGCGCGAGCTCGCCGTCCAGGTGTCGTCCGCCATCTTCTCGTACGGCAAGGACCTCGGCGTGCGGTCGCTGCCGATCACGGGCGGGCAGCCGTACCACAAGCAGATCCAGCGCCTCCAGCGCGGCGTCGACGTCGTCGTGGCCACGCCGGGCCGCCTCGTGGACCTGATGAACCAGGGCGCGATCGACCTCGGCCACGTCCAGACGGTCATCCTCGACGAGGCCGACGAGATGTTCTCGATGGGCTTCGCCGAAGACCTCGAGCAGATTCTCGGCGCGACACCGACCGAGCGCCAGACGGTGCTCCTCTCGGCGACGATGCCGCACGCCGTCCGCAAGCTCGCCGACAAGACGCTCCGCAACCCGGAGACGATCACGATGGCCGGCGGGGCCGACAAGACGGCCGAGGACGTCGAGCAGCGCGCGCACCTCGTCCACGGCCGCGACAAGCTCGCGGCGCTCGTGCGGCTCCTCGAAATGGAGGACGTGACGTCCGCGCTCATCTTCGTCAAGACGCGCATCGCGACGGGCGGCCTCGCGGCGGACCTCCAGGCGGCGGGCTTCGCCGCCGAGGCGCTCTCGGGCGAGATGAGCCAGGGCGCCCGCACGGACGTCCTCAACCGGTTCCGCAACCAGACCATCCAGATCCTCGTCGCGACCGACGTCGCCGCGCGCGGGCTCGACGTGGACCACGTCTCGCACGTGTTCAACGTGGACCTGCCCATCGACGTTGAGGCGTACGTCCACCGCGTCGGCCGGACGGGCCGCGCCGGGCGCACGGGCATCGCGATCTCGCTCGTCTCGCCGGGCGAGCGCAACCTGCTGCGCCGCATCGAGGGCTATGCCAAGCGCCAGGTCGTCTTCGGCCCGCTGCCGTCCATCGAGGAGGTCGAGGCCCGGCGCCAGAGCCGCCTCGCCGACGCGCTCGTGGCGGCGTTCGGGACGCCGGCGGCGGCGGACCGCTCGCTCGTCGTCGAGATGGTGGCCGCGGGCCACGACCCGCTCGAGATCGCCGTCGCGGCGGTCGCGATGGCCCGCGCCGCGCAGCCCAACGCGCCGCTCGCGCCCGTTCAGGACATCCGGTCGGGCGGCCCCGCACCGCGCTCGTTCAACGAGCGCTCGTTCTCGGAGCGCCCCGGCGGCGACGGGTTCGACGGCCGGCCCGGCCACGTCGAGCGCCCCCGCGGCGGCAAGGAGTCCGGCATGGTCCGCCTCGCCCTCGACGCCGGCCACGCCGACGGCGTCCGGCCCAACATGGTCGTGAGCGCGATCGCGCGGCAGGCCGACATCCCCGGCCGCGCCCTCGGCAAGATCCTGATCACGGACCGGACGACGCTCGTCGACGTCCCCGAGGAGTTCGTCGAGCGCGTGCTGGCGCAGTCCGGCGACGTCCGCTTCGGCAAGCGGCTCGCCAACGTGCAGCTCGCCAACTAGGCTGCGGCGCGGCGGGCCAGGCGCTCTGGCGCCTGCCCGCTGCGCCTGCCGTCCGCTCGATGCCCTACCGCTCGTCCGCCGTCGTCGCACGGGCGCTCCGCCGCGAGTGGCCGTGGGTCAGCGCAGGCGGTGCAGCACTCGCTGGCATCGCCGGGTTCGTCAACGCGTGCGTGCTCGGCACCTTCCAGGTGCCGGTGAGCCACATGACCGGGGCCGTCTCGCGGCTCAGCCGCGACGTCGCGACGGCCAACGCGGCGGACCTCGGGACGGTGGCGGCGCTCGTCGTCGGCTTCGCTCTCGGAGCCGTCGGTTCGGGCATCGTCGTCGGCGGGTCATCGCTGCGGCCGGGGCGGCGCTACGGCGCGGTGCTGGTCGTGGAGGGCGTGGCGCTGGCCCTCGCCGCCGTCCTGCTCGGGACGTCGACGGTGGCAGGTGTGGCGCTGGCGGCGTTCGCGTGCGGCCTCCAGAACGCGATGGCGAGCAGCTATTACGGCCTCGTCCTGCGGACGACCCACCTGACGGGGATCGTGACCGACCTCGGCGTGCTGCTCGGGCAGCGCCTGCGCGGGCAGCCGGTGCCGGCGTGGAAGTGGGTGGTCCTCGGCGCGCTCGTCGCAGGTTTCTTCGCCGGCGGCCTCGCGGGCGTCGTCGCCGTCGGGCGCGCCGGGCCAGCGGCGCTCGGCCTCCCGGCCGCGGCCTGCCTCGTCGCCGGAGCGGTCGCCGTCGCCCGCGGTCCGGGGCGCCGCCCGCTCGGCCCGCTCAGTCGTGGACCGCGACGGCCGGCGTCTCGTCCGCCGGGTCCCGCGCGATCGCGTTGGTGACGGCCGGCAGGTGCGGGTCCGTGACCGGCGTCCCGTCGAGGTGGAAGACGCCCTTCGGGTTGTTGTCCGCGTCCACGAGGACGACGCGCGGCTGGTGCGTCTTCGCCTCCTCGGGCGTCATGTCGGCGTACGTGATCGCGATGATCTCGTCGCCGGGCGCGACGAGGCGCGCTGCGGGGCCGTTGAGGCACACCGTCCGGCTGCCGGCCACGGCCGGGATCGTGTACGTCTCGAGGCGCGCGCCGTTGTTGACGTTGACGATCTGGACCTTCTCGTAGGCGAGGATGCCGGCGAGGTCCATCAGCTCCTGGTCCAGCGTGATCGAGCCCTCGTAGTACAGGTCGGCCTCCGTCACCGTGAGCCGGTGGAGCTTCCCTTTGAACATCGTGACGGTCATGGGTGCGGGATGCGGGATGCGGGATGCAGGATGCGGAACGAGCGTCTGCCCATCCCTCATCGCCCATCCCCGATCCCAATCGTGACGTTGTCGATCAGGCGCGTCGTGCCGACGAAGGCCGCGACGGCGGCAAGGTACCGGCCCTGCGACGGGCCGCCCTTCGCCAGAGCTTCGACCGGCTGGAGCGTCTCGGCGTCGACGACCTCGGCGTACTGGAGGCGGACGCCGGGCACGCGCGCGACCTCGGCCGCCATCGCGGCGACGAGCCGCGCCGCGTCGCGCTCGCCGGACGCCGCGGCGGCTTCGGCGGCGAACACGGCGCGAGACAGCGCGAGCGCCTCGGCGCGCTCCGCCGCCGAGAGGTAGCGGTTGCGGCTGGACAGCGCGAGCCCGTCCGCCTCGCGCACGATCGGGTGGCCGACGACCTCGACGCCGAAGCCCATCTCGGCCGTCATCCGGCGCAGGATGCCGAGCTGCTGCGCGTCCTTCTGGCCGAACACGGCGACGTGCGGCCGGCACGCGAGGTACAGCTTCGCCACGACCGTCGTGACGCCGGCGAAGTGCCCCGGCCGCGCTGCCCCGCACAGGAAACGGTCGAGAGCGCGGACGGATACGGTCGCGTACGGCGGCAGCCCGAACGGGTACATCTCCGGCGCCGTCGGGGCAAAGACGGCGTCGACCGCCCCGTCCCCGAGCCCCGCGAGCGCCGCGCGGTCGGCGTCGAGCGTGCGGGGGTATGCTTCGAAGTCCTCGCCCGGCGCGAACTGGGTCGGGTTGACGAACACGCTCACGGCGACGTGCCCGCCCGGCCCGACGCGGCGGCGGGCGTCCGCGACGAGCGCGAGGTGGCCCGCGTGGAGCGCGCCCATTGTGGGCACGAGCGCGAGGCGGCGGCCGGCCGCGCGGGCCGCCTCGGCCTCGGCCTGCATCGCGGCGACAGTAGAGATCAGGGTCAACGGGAGGGGCGATGGAGACGGTCCGCCCCGGCACCGCGCCGCGACGGCAGCGCCACCCCCACCGCAGGAGCACAGCTCGCTGTGCCCTCTGCCGTCCGGGTGTCGCCACGCCCGCAAGGTCCCGAGAGATCGCACCGCGTGCAAACCGCACCGCGTGCGAACCGCGACCCGGCGAATCCGCGGGGAAACCCGGCGGGCGGCGCGGCCGTGCCGGGGGCCGGTGCCGACATTGGCCCGCGCCGCGGCGGGACCGTGCGCCGCGGCATTCCCGAAGAAGGGCACAGCAAGCTGTGCCCCTACGATTTCCGCGTTGGCCACGCCGCCCTGTCGGGTCCGCCTCCTCTCTCA
>JANPJI010000260.1:0-5134 GCA_031425425.1 Rubricoccaceae bacterium | reverse complement strand
CTTGGCCCCGAGTTCCTCGTCAACACAAACGAGGCGGGGACTCAGTCTCATCCCTCTGTCTCACGAAATGCCAGCGGTGACTTCGTCATCGCGTGGGAGACCTATGTGGCGGACGGGACAGTCAGTGGGGGCTACGCCCGGCTAGTCTATGCCCGGCGCTACGACGCCGGGGGTGCGCTGGGGCCCGAGTTCCTCGTCAGCACGAACGGGGCGGGGTCTCTGGCTGGAGCTTCTCCTTCTGTCGGGATCGCTGCTAGCGGTGACTTCGTCGTCGCGTGGACAGATGCCGGGCCAAACGGCAGCGACGCCTACGCCCGGTTTTACAACGCCTCTGGCGTCGCAGTGGGCGGGGGGTTCCTCGTGAACTCGGTGACAGCAGGCGGCCAAGTGGTCGGTGGAGCGGGGATGACCGCCGAGGGAGACTTCGTCGTCGTGTGGTTGAGCGGTATCCCGGGCGGGGCGGGGGCAGGGGACATCTACGGCCAACTCTACAATGTTGCCGCAGTCGCGGGCGAGCCTTCAGCGGGCGTGTCGTCTGCTGCTAGCGTATCTGTCCATCCGAACCCGGCACGTGGCCCCGTCGTGGTCACAGTGGCCGCAGTCGGTCCTGTCCGCGTGTCGGTGATAGACGTTCTTGGCCGCGAGGTCGCTGCGGTGCTGGACGGCGAGACGGCTGCCGGTGAGCGCACAGTCAGTCTCAATACGTCGGGATGGCCGGCGGGGGTGTATTTCGTCCGCGCCGAAGCGTCGGGGCATGTCGTCACCTCCCGGCTTGTGGTAGCGCGTTGACTGCCCGGGCTCGGCGGACCAGCCCGAGCCGTGTGGACGCGGAAGGGCCTTGGAACCCAACGGCGTGAGGTCTATGCTCCCAGCCCGTCCGCCCTGACCCGATGCGCCTTGCTGCCCTGCTCGTCTTGCTCCTCGCCGCCTGCGCCGCGCACGCCCAGCCCGAGCCGGGCACATGCCGGACCGGAGTCTCCGAGGACTCGCTCACCGTCAACGACGTCGCCGCCCGCGTCTTCAACACGGGGAGCCTCTTCTTCGGCAACACGACGACGAACGGGACCGGCTACCTCGTCCCGAAGGACACCGGCCGCTCGCCCGTCTTCGCCGCGAGCCTCTGGCTCGGCGGGACCGTCGGGGGTCAGCTCCGGGTCGCCGGGGCGACGTACTCCGGCTTCAGCTTCTGGCCGGGCCCGCTAAGCGACGACGCCCGTCCCATCGACCCGTCGGATTGCTCCGCTTACGACCGGATCTACACGGTGTCCCGGGCCGACGTCGCGGCCTACTACGCGACCGGTCGCGCGACCGACAATCTCCGGGACTGGCCGTACGGGCTCGGTGCCCCGGTCCTCGACGGCGACGGCGTCGCGGGGAACTACAACTTGGCCGGGGGGGACCAGCCGGCCGTCCGGGGCGACGAGACGGCGTGGTGGGTCATGAACGACGTCGGAGGCCCGCACTCCTACGGGACGCCGCCGATGGGCGTCGAGGTCCGCGTCGAGGCGTTCGCGCTGGCCCGTGTCCCGCTCCACCAGACGACGTTCTACCGGTACACGTTCACCAACCGGACGGCCGAGACCATCGACTCCGTCTACACCGGACTCTGGACGGACACGGACCTCGGTGGGTCCAGTGACGATTACCTCGGGTCGGACACGACGGCCTCGATGGGGTACACGTACAATGCGGACGACTCGGACCTTGAATATGGGGTCCCCCCGGCGTTCGGCGTACAGGTCGCGGAGGGCCCGATCGGGTACGCGAACGGCCGGGACGACGACGGAGACGGGGCGACCGACGAGCCGGGCGAGCGGCTCGGGATGACCGCCGCGATGCAGCAATTCGACGGCTGCACGTTCGAAGCGTGTAACGGGGCCGGTCAGTACCGCTTCATGCGGGGCCTCTGGGGCGACGGGTCCGTCGTCCGCGAGCGGGGCTTCGGGTACGAACAGCCCGTGTCGGCCCCCGTCACGACGTTCTCGTTCAACGGGGACCCGGTCCTGAACCGGCCGTGGTCCGAGGTGAACCCGGGCCCGGGGCTCCCCCCGAGTCCGACCTACGAGCGCCGCTTCGTCACGAGCACCGGGCCGTTCAGGCTGCTCCCGGGCCAGTCCGAGACGGTCCTCTTCGCCCTCCCGTTCGCGCAGGGCACGACCAATTTGGACTCCATCACCCGGCTCCGAGGGGTCGCCGCCGCGGCTCGGGCCGTCGTGCGAGCCGGGGCGCTCGACCCGGTCCGCGTTGACGGGACGGTCCCGGTAGCCCCGCCCGACCAGCGGATCTCGCTCTCGGTCCCCTCGCCGAACCCGTTCACGGACCGAGCCTCAGTCACGGTTCGGGCGCCGTCAGGGACGGCGGTCCGGGCCACGCTCCACGATGTGCTCGGCCGCGTCGTCGCCGTGCTCCACGACGGCCCGACAGGCGGCGCGGAGACGGAGGTGCGTGTTCCGGGGGCAGGGCTGGCTCCGGGGGTGTACCTCGTCCGCGTCGTCGTGCCGGCCGGTGAAAGGACCGTCCCCCTCTTCCGCCGCTAACACAACCTCGGCTTCGGTACGGCTGGCCGACCGATAGGCGTTCGAGTCGTGCCGACGACCTCCGGAAAGAACGCAGCACAGGCGCACGCGTACCATCGGCGCCTGTGCTGCGCCTGTGCTGCGCCTCGCCCGTGTCCGACCGCGACGGCCGGGCTCGTCGCCGAGCGGCGCGGGACGCTCGCGCTCACACCGCTCGCATCAATCGATTGCGACGTGCTCTGAGCCGGCGAGCGCCCGTCCGCCCCGTCCGCAGTGCGTTCGGTCGATCAGGCGGCCTCAGGCATCAGCCGCAGCCGAGTCGGCCGGGGCGGCCGCGGGGGCCTGACGGGCAGCCTGAACGTCGAGGCGCAGCTCGACCTCGTCGGACACGACGACGCCGCCGGCCTCAATGGCCTGGTTCCACGTCAGGCCCCACTCGGAGCGGAGGATCGTGCCCTCAGCCGAGAAGCCGACCTTGCGGTTGCCGTAGCCGTCCGTCGCCGCGCCGGAGTACTCGCCGTCGAGCGTGACCGGCTTCGTGACGCCGTGCATCGTGAGGTCGCCGGCGAGGCGGAAGCGGCCGCCGCCGAGCGGCTCCATGCCCGTCGAGCGGAACGTCAGCGTGGGAAACTGCGCGACGTCGAAGAAGTCCGCCGTGCGGAGGTGGTCGTCGCGGTCGGCGTTGCGGGTGTCCACGGACGCGGCCTGGACCGTTGCCTCCGTCCGGAGGTCAGCGAGGCCGCCGCCCTCCGGGACGGTCAGCGTGCCCGTGACGTCCGAGAAGGTGCCGTCGACGGTGGAGATGCCGAGGTGGGTGACGCGGAAGCCAACCTCAGAGTGGGCCGGGTCGATGAGGTAGACACCTGCTTCGAGGGCCGGGCCGGCGTCGGCGGTGACGGTCGTCGAGTCGAGCCCGCCGGCAGGCGTGGCCGTGTCCGGGCCGCCGGCCTCCCCGGCACATGCGGCGAGGAAGAGGGCGGCGGCGAGGACAAGAAGGGGACGCAGCATCGGAGCTGGGGAAGGTGATGCGTCCGATTACTTGTTTAGACAATCAATGTTTCCGACCTGGCCCGGCCGGCCGGTTCGCACCGAATCCTACCAGATCCACGCTCTGCAGCGTCCTATTCTTGGCCGGCGCTTCGACGGCCGCGGGCCGGCGGCCCGCACCGCCGCGGCGCGCCCAGCCGTTGTCCGACTGACCCTCTTCTTCGACGCATGCTGTTTCTCCGCGACATCTCGCTCGCCTTCGGCGGGCGGACCCTCTACGACCGGCTCTCGTGGACCGTCCGCGCGGGCGAGCGGATCGGGCTCGTCGGACCCAACGGGGCCGGCAAGAGCACGCTGCTGCGCGTGATCTCGGGCGACCAGACGATCGACGGCGGCGAGGTCGTCCGCGAGGGCGGCGCGACGACGGGCTTCCTCACGCAGGACACGCAGGAGCACGACACGTCCATCTCGCCGCTCGAAGACGCCATGCGCGCCTTCGGCGACGTCCTCGCGCTCGACGCCGAGGCGCACCGCCTGCTGGACGAGATGGAGACGCACGCGGACCACGAGACGGACGCCTACCACGCCCTCGTCGAGCGCTTCTCGCGCACGCAGGAGATGCTCGCCACCCGCGACGCGCACACCGTCGAGGCGCGGACGGCCGCCATCCTCTCGGGCCTCGGCTTCTCGGACGACGAGATGCGCCGGCCGCTCTCGACGTTCTCCGGCGGCTGGCGGATGCGCGTCGCCCTGGCGCGGCTGCTCCTCGGCCAGCCGGACATCCTGCTGCTCGACGAGCCCACGAACCACCTCGACATCGAGTCCATCGACTGGCTGGAGAACTACCTCACGACGTACCCCGGCGCGGTCGTGCTCGTGAGCCACGACCGCTACTTCCTGGACCGCATGACGACGCGGACGTCCGAGCTCATCCGCGGCCAGATCGACGACTACGCCGGCAACTACTCGTTCTACCTCGAGGCGCGCGTCGAGCGCCGCCAGCACTGGCAGGCGCAGTTCGACAACCAGCAGAAGACGATCGGCGAGATGGAGCGCTTCGTCGAGCGCTTCCGCGCCAAGGCGACCAAGGCCAAGCAGGCGCAGAGCCGCATGAAGGCGCTCGAAAAGCTGGAGCGCATCGAGGCCCCGCCCGCCGAGGCGTCCACGATCCGGTTCCGCTTCCCCGAGCCCCCACCGTCGGGCCGCGTGGCCGTCGAGCTGTCGGACTTCTCGAAGAGCTACCCCGCCCCGGAGGGCGGTGACACGCGTGTGTTCGAGCACGCCGGCGCGCTGCGGCTGGAAAAGGGCGACAAGGTGGCGCTCGTGGGCAAGAACGGCGCGGGCAAGTCCACGCTCGCGCGCATCCTGCTCGGGACCGAGGACTTCGAGGGCGCGCGCGAGGTCGACCGCCGCGCCGAGATCGCGCACTTCGCGCAGCACCAGGCCGAGGCCCTCGACCCCTCGCAGACGGTCTTCGGGGCGCTCCAGGACGTGGCCCGCGGGCAGTCCGACACCCAGCTCCGCTCGATCCTCGGCGCGTTCCTGTTCCAGGGCGACGACGTCTTCAAGTCCGTCTCGGTCCTCTCCGGCGGCGAGCGCACGCGCCTCGCCCTCGCCCGGACGCTCCTCAG
>JANPJI010000259.1:0-3781 GCA_031425425.1 Rubricoccaceae bacterium | reverse complement strand
GGGGCGCGTCGCGTGAGCCCTACCGGAGCGACTTGATGTACGCATCCGCGACGTACAATCGGGCCTGCGCGACGGCCCGGTCCGCCGTGGTGCGGTCGAACGGACCCGCACAGATGACCCGGTAGCCCCCGGTCAGCCCCTACTGCTCCGCGTTGACGACCTGTAGCGCGAGGCCGGTCTGGCGAGCCAGCGCGAGGCGCTCCTGGAGGCCAGAATCGTCGTCGCGACGGTAGGACCCCAGAAGGACGATGTAGGACGACGGAGCCGCTGCGCGTTCCCGCGACGGCGCGCTCGACGCTGCCGGCCCGCGCACCACGTCGTCGCCGGGGACGTAGCCGAGCGCCGCCGCGACGACCGCCCGCGAGCCGGGAGCCTCCGAGACGTTGGTCGTGCCCGAGCCGTCCTGCCCGACGAAGTGGAGCAGGCCTCGGCGGACCTCCCAGAAGTAGGTCGTCGCCCAGCGCCCGTCGCGCGCCTCGAACTGGACCACGTCGCGGCCGGCGAGCGTCCGCCGCTGGATGCCGCTGATCGACGTGCTGGCGGAGAGCGGGCGGGGGAGACGCCACGTCTGTCCCCCTTCGGAGACCGTCATCGTGAACTGCCCGTCGCGGAGGCGCGCGGTCTGGATGCCGCCCGACGGTTGCGGCGGCGCGGGCCGCGGGGCTGAGGCGAAGAGGTAGCGGTCGTAGACCCAGCCCTCGCCGCCGGCGTCGCCCGTGCGGCACCAGCGCCCGCTGTCCTCGGGCCGCGGCGGGAGGCAGCCGTCGGTGGAGACCGGCGCGCCCGGCGGCACGTCGCCGACGGCGCGGCCGTGGCGCGCGCTCGGCGCGTCGCGGATGGGCACGGGCGTGCCGTTCGGCGCGCCGGCAGTGCGCGTCTGCGCGCCGCTCGCGAACGCGCCCCAGTTGACGCCGCGTTGTGGGCTGAAGCCGTACCGGTCGTAGTCCGCGTCGGACGGGTCCGCCATCCGGTCGCCCTCGACGATGTCGTCCACCGGATCGCCGTCGGCCGGCGCGTACGTGGGCGGGGCGGCGGCCTCGGCGGCCGTGACGGTGTCGGCCGGGAGGGCTCGCCCGGAGACGACGACGACGCCGAGCACGGCCGCGATCACGCCGAGCACGATCGCCACGGCGACGGCGGTCCCGTTCGAGGACGCCTCGGCCGTCACGGGCACGTCTGCGACCAGCGGTGCTGCGGCTAGCACCGCGACGGGCGGCGGAGCGACGGTCATCGAGGCGGCGACCGGGGGAGAGGCCGGCACCGGGGCCTGCACGGCGGACGGGCGGGCGGCGAAGCCCGCCTCGGCGAGCGCGACGAGCACGCGGTCCCGCGCCTCGACGGTCTCGACCGGGCCGACGACGCACGGCATGAACATCACCGTCAGTTCGGCCTCCTCGGGCTCGACGCCGAGCTCGCGGACGAGGACCGACACGAGCGCGGCCTGCCGCTCGCGTGGGAGCGCCGGGCCTGTGATTTCGATCCCGTACAGCATCGCAAAACGAGAAGAGGACCGAGGGCACGTCCGTGGGCACGGAAGGTACACGCACGCCGCCGGGGTGACGGCACGGTAACGGGAGCGTCTCGGTGCGGTTATGTGCAGGCCCGTTCTACGCACGACGTTGGGCCATCCCCCCACCTCCCCATCCGATGGCGACGCGCTACCGCACGCTCTTCCTGTCGGACCTGCACCTCGGCATGCGCGGGTGCCGCGCCGAGCGGGTCCTGGACTTTCTTCGGCACCACGAGGCCGACACGTACGTCCTCGTCGGCGACGTCGTGGACGGCTGGGCCCTCGCGCGGCGCCCGTTCTGGCCGCAGGCCCACAACGACGTCGTGCAGAAGCTGCTGCGGCTCGTCCGCCGCGGCGCGACGATGGTCTACATCCCCGGCAACCACGACGGCTGGGCGCGGCAGTTCGCGGGCCTCGCCGTCGGCGGCATCGACGTCCGCCGCGAGACGATCCACGTGACGGCGGACGGACGGCGGCGGCTGGTTCTCCACGGCGACGAGTTCGACGGGCTGATCCGGTTCGCGCCGTGGCTCGCCTTCGTCGGGGCGCGGGCCTACGAGCTCGCGGTCCGCCTGAACACGGTCGTCGCGGCCGTCCGCGAGCGCCTCGGCTACGACTACTGGTCGCTCTCGGGCGCGCTCAAGGGCCGCACCAAGTCGGCGCTGCAGTACGTGGACCGGTTCGAGGAGGCCGTCGCGCGGCGCGCCGCGGCCGACGGCGTCGACGGCGTCGTGTGCGGGCATATCCACCGGCCCGAGATGCGCCGCATCGAGACGCCCGACGGGGCGACGCTCTACCTCAACTGTGGCGACTGGGTCGAGAACTGCACGGCCCTGGCCGAGCACCTCGACGGCCGCCTCGAGGTCGTCCGCTGGACGACTGCGCTCACGCCACTCGACGGGCAGGCGGACCCGGACGATGCGGGTGCCTCGGGCGACGGGGCCGCGGCGGACGCCCGCCTCGCTGTCCGCTTCGCCGTCCCGGCGTGAGGGCCATCCTGTCCCCGCGGCCGGCCGGGCTCGCCGCGGCCCGCCCGGCCGAGGGCGCTGCAGACTGGAAGGCCCCCCTTCGCGTGCTGTTCGTGGTCCAAGGCGAAGGCCGCGGGCACCTCACGCAGGCGCTCGCCGCGGGCGAGATGCTCCGCGCGGCGGGCCACACGGTCGTCGGCGCGCTCGTCGGCGCGAGCGGTCGGCGGGACGTGCCGGCGTTCTTCGGCGACGCCATCGGCGCGCCGGTCGGGTCGTACGTGAGCCCCAACTTCGTCTCTGGCCGCGACGGGACCATCCGCCCCCTGGCAACGGCGGTGCAGGCGCTTCGCGCTGCGCCGCGCGCCTCGGCCTCGTTGGACCGTCTCGCCGGGGCGATCGCGCGGACCGAGCCCGACGTGATCGTCAACTTCTACGAGGCGCTCGTCGGCGCGTACGCGCTCACCCGCACGCTCGACGTACCCGTGGTCGCCGTCGGGCACCAGTTCATGATGGGGCACCCGGCGTACCCGCTCGCGCGGTCACAGCCGCTGCAGCGAGCCGCGCTCGGCGCGTACACGCGCCTCGCCGGGGCGCGCGCGGCCGTCCGCCTCGCGCTGTCGTTCTACCCCGCTCCGGACCTCCCCGAGCGCCGCGTGCGCGTCGTTCCGCCTCTCCTGCGTGCGGGCCTGTTCCGGCTCCACCGGAGCGCGCCCGCCGAGCGCCGGCTGCTGGTCTACCTCATGGAGCCCGCCCTCGCCGGACACCTCGCCGCGTGGAGCGACCGCACGCCGGGCGTCGCCGTGGACTGTTTCTCGGACGTCCCGGCGCGCATTCACAGCCCGCGCCTCGCGTTCCACGGCCTGTGCGGGCAGGGCTTCATCGAGCGCATGGCCGCCGCGAGCGGGGTCGTATGCACGGCCGGCTTCGAGTCCGTCTCCGAGGCGCTCTGGCTCGGCACGCCCGCCCTCATGCTGCCCGTGCCGAACCACTACGAGCAGCGCTGCAACGCGCTCGACGCCGTCGCCGTCGGGGCGGGCATGGCCACCGGCGGGCGGCTGAGCGAGATGGACGCTGCGCTGGACGCGTTCGCGGCGTCGCTCGGAACGGACGCCGCGCGCCCGACGACCGCCTTCCGGGCGTGGACGTCCGAGGCGCCGCGCCGCCTCGTCGGGGCCGTCGAGGCGGCCGCGGGCTGGGCGCCTCGACCACTCGCGCGGCGCGCCCCCCCGGGCCGGTCCCGGCGGCGCGCCGCGGGCCCTTACGGTAGTACACGGAACCGCCCCTCGCCCGGAACGGGGCCCCC
>JANPJI010000258.1:0-2261 GCA_031425425.1 Rubricoccaceae bacterium | reverse complement strand
CCGGCGGCGACTTCCTCCAGACGGGCGTCGAGCGCTCGAGCCAGGCCAACTCGCTGGACCAGGACCTCTTCGAGTTCACCGACAACTTCTCGTACTTCACGGGCGACCACACGCTGACGCTCGGGACGTCGAACCAGCTCTTCCGCTTCCGGAACCTGTTCATCCAGGACTTCTACGGCTCGTACGAGTTCTCCGCCATCGGGTCGGACCTCGACGGCGACGGCGACACCGAGAGCGCCATCGACGCCTACCGCCTCGGGAGCCCGAGCCGCTACCGCTTCTCGTACGCCTCCCCGCTCGACATCGACGACCAGGGCCGGATCCGCGTCGCGGCCAACGGGACGCCGCTGCGGACCGTCGCGGCGGGCAACCGCCCCGAGGCGACGTTCGTCGGCGGCCAGCTCGGGCTCTACGCGCAGGACGAGTGGGCCGCCACGCCGGACCTCCGGATCACGCTCGGCCTCCGCGCCGACCTCCCGTTCTTCCCCGACACGCCGACGCTGAACCCGCTCGTCTCCGGCGGCACGGGCATCGACGCTGCCGGCACCGAGGTCGAGATCCTGCCCGCGTTCCGCGAGGACGCCTACGTGGCGGCCTACGCCAACACGAACGCGGCGCAGAACGGCCGTGCGAGCGGCCTGAGCGGCCCGGCTCTCGCGGCGTTCATCGCCACCAACGCGCCGCTGATCGCGGACGCCTACCGCAACGACCCGGCCTATGCCGGCCCGCGCTTCCAGGACTACTCGGACCTCTCGACGGACGAGGTGCCCAACGGCAACCTGCTCCTCTCGCCCCGGCTCGGCCTGAACTACAGCACGCCGACGCTGGGCGAGCGCGTGCTCCAGATCCGCGGCGGGACGGGCCTCTTCTCGGGCCGCACGCCCTACGTCTGGATCTCGAACCAGTACTCGAACACCGGGGCCGACTTCGCGCGCCTCGACGCGTCGTTCGCGACGACCCCGGCCCCGGTGGGCTTCTTCTCGGGCTCGGCCGACCCGGCCACGCAGCCCGTGCCGGGCGTCACGCCAGGCCTCGCGCCCGTGGCCACGTCCAGCCTCGCGATCACGAGCCCGGACTTCCGCTTCCCGCAGGTCTGGCGCTCCAACCTCGGCGTGGACCAGGAGCTCGGCTCCGGCTTCGTCGCCACCGTCGAGGGCATCTACACCCAGACGCTCTCGGACGTTGGCTTCGTCAACCTGAACATCGCCCAGGTGGGCACGGCCGCCGACGGCCGCCCGCTCTACGGCACGTTCGCGGGCAACACGGCGTCGCTGGTGCGTGTCAACAGCCGCGACTTCATCGACTCGATCCTGCTCGACAACACGGACCGCGGCTACGAGTACAACGTCGTCGCGCAGATCCGCCGGCAGGTGCCGCAGGGCCTCGGCGGCTCGCTGTCGTACACCTACGGCCGCGCCTTCGCCGTCAACAACGCCACGTCGTCGGTCGCGTACTCGAACTGGCGCTTCAACGAGTCCGCGGACCCGAACGACCTCGACGAGCTCGGCACGGCGGACTTCGAGGTCCGCCACCGCGCCCTCGGCTACGCGTCCTACCGCGTCAACTACGCCCGGCGGCTCTCGTCGCAGCTCGGCGTCGTGCTCGACGTCCGCGCGGGCGAGCCGTTCTCGTACATCTACGCCAACGACGCCAACGGCGACGGCGAGACGTCGAACGACCTCGTCTACGTGCCCGGCGCGCTCAACAGCAACAACGTCTTCCGGGACGTCTTCCTCACGTCGGGCAACTCCGAGTTGCTCAACGCCTTCATCCGGAGCCAGCCCGGGCTCGACGACTACCGCGGCCAGATCGTGCCGCGAAACTCGGGCCGCGGCCCGGCCCAGGCGCGCCTCGACCTCGAGTTCACGCAGGGCATCGAGACCCTCCGCGGCCAGCGCATCGACGTCGAGGTGACGCTCGTGAACCTGAACGCGCTCCAGGTCGGCACGGCCGCCGACGGCCGGCCACTCTACGGCACCTACACCGGTAACGTCTCGACACTGTCGCGCGTCAACTCGCGCGACTTCATCGACTCGATCCTGCTCACCAACACGACGCGGGGCTACGAGTACAACGTCGTCGCGCAGGTGCAGCGCCGCGTGCCGCAGGGCCTCGGCGGCTCGCTGTCGTACACGTTCGGCCGCGCGCTCGCGGTCAACAACGCGACGTCGTCGGTGGCGTACTCGAACTGGCGCTTCAACGAGTCCGCGGACCCGAACGACCTCGACGAGCTCGGCACGGCAGACTTCGAGGTCCGTCAC
>JANPJI010000257.1:0-1794 GCA_031425425.1 Rubricoccaceae bacterium | reverse complement strand
TTGGCGTCGGCCTTGATGGCCTTGGTCGTGGTTGCCATGAGA
Source organism: Rubricoccaceae bacterium (assembly GCA_031425425.1). Lineage (GTDB taxonomy): Bacteria > Bacteroidota > Rhodothermia > Rhodothermales > Rubricoccaceae > DASVSE01. The sequence continues at coordinate 1,752 of JANPJI010000257.1, read as the reverse complement.
GGGTTAGGTGTGGGCGAAGGCCCGGTGGGAAACAGTGCAGGAGCGCCGGGGGTGAACGGCGCGGTCGTCATGAGGACTTCTGTGCGCGGCGCCGCGAAGCCGCCAGTGGGGCCGGTGCGGGGGCCGGCGTGTCGAGGGCGTCGAGCGTGGACTCGAGCGACTCGAGGCGCAGCCGGAGCCGGTCCATCTCGTCGCGGACGTCCGCGATCGGCCCGCTCGGGCGGATCCGCTCAGCTGCCGCACGGGCGATCTCGTCGACGCCCTGCCGGGCGACGCTCAGGCCGGCCTCGACGGCGCTGCCGACGGCCGTCTCGCCGCGGCGCAGCGTCCGCTCGCCGATCCGGAGCAGGTCGTGCAGGAAGACCGGCGTGAGCAGGCTGCGGCCGTCGCGGCCCTCCTCAGAGATGATCTGGGTGAGGATGGCCGCCGTGACGTCCGCCCCGGAGCGGTTGTCGACGACGTGGACCTCCTCGCCGTCGCGGACGAACGCGGCGATGTCGTCGAGGCCGACGTATCGGCTCTCGGTCGTGTCGTACAGCTTGCGGCTGCCGTAGCGTTTGATGAGGCGGGGCATGGGCGCGTCGGGTTCAATGACGCGTTGACGCAGTGCGGCATCACTTGTTTCCGCACTGCGTCATCCCTCACAGAGGCTTCACCGATGGGCCGCCCCTTGCCCGCTCACGCCTCCCCGCCCGGAATCGTGAACATGCCCGGCGGACCCGGATGCGGCTCGCCGATCTCGCCGTACTGCGCTTCGTACTTCGCGAGGTTGTCCGCGAGCGCCGCGAGAAGCCGCTTGGCGTGCCCCGGCGTCACGACGACGCGGCTCTTGACGCGCGCCTTCGGAACACCCGGCAGCACGCGGATAAAGTCGAGCACGAACTCCTCGGGGTTGTGCGCGATCATCACGAGGTTGGTGTAGACGCCCTCTGCGACGTCCTCGGAGAGTTCGATCTGGAGAGCTGGGCCTTGCTGGGATTCCATCGGGACGAAGGGCAGGGGGTGAGGGGAGCCAGAAGTTGGCGTCCGACCGGTCGGGCAGGGCTACTACGTCCTCCTCCTGTCATCCTGAGCCCCGCGAAGGATCTCGACCCAAGGCGGAGCCTGGTGCCACCGGCTGCGAGGGAGCGGACGACGGCGCTGAGATCCTTCGCTGCGCTCAGGATGACACATTGTAGGGTAAAGGAGAACTTAGCGGCCCTGGACCGGTCGGGGCCGGGGCGCACGTCAGGCGGCGCTTGTCCGCTGGCGGCCGGCCTGAGCGAGCGCGGCGATGAGGTCGCTCCGGGTGACGATGTGGAAGGCGGCCGGCGGAGCGCCGTCGCCTGCGGCCTCGTCGAGGACCAGAACGGCCCCGGCCTCGCCGTCGAGCGTCGCGGTGAGGTTGTCGAGGTGTACCGTACGGGGCACGACGGGGAGCGGTGCCGCCATGACGTCGCGGACGGGCCGGTCGCGCGCACCGGCGTCCCCGATGAGGCTGTTCAGGACGCTCCGTTCCGACAGCGACCCGACGACGGTCGCGCCGTCGAGGACCGGCATCTGCGAGATGCCGTGCTCCATCATCGCCTGGATGGCCTCGGCGAGCGTCGCCTCAGGCGAGACGGCCAGCACGGGCTCCTGCGTCTTGCGCGCCGCGAGGACGTCGTCCAGGGTGAGCGTCGAGGCCTCTTCGAGGAAGCCGTTGCGGCGCATCCACTCGTCGTTGAACGTCTTCGAGAGGTAGCGGAAGCCGGTGTCCGGCAGCAGCACGAC
>JANPJI010000256.1:0-12605 GCA_031425425.1 Rubricoccaceae bacterium | reverse complement strand
CATCAACGCGTTCAACGTGCCGGGCGGGCTCGTGTACGTCCACACCGGCCTCATCGCGCAGGCGAACAGCGCGGCCGAGCTCGCCGGCGCGATGGCCCACGAGGTCGCCCACGGGACGTCGCGGCACGGCACGCAGCAGCTCTCGCGCAACAACGAGCTCAGCACCGTCGCCGGGGCCGTTCTCGGGCGGTCGCCGGGCGCGGTCGCCGGCATCGCGGCGCAGATCGCGGCCCAGGGAGCCGTCGCGACGTTCTCGCGGTCGGCCGAGCGCGAAGCGGACCGCCTCGGCGTGGGCTACATGGCCGCGGCGGGTTACGACCCCGAGGGCCTCGCGACGCTCCTGGAGCAGCTCGCCCGCGGGGAGCGCGGCGGCGGCGTGGCCCTCTTCCGGTCGCACCCGCTCTCCGCCGAGCGCGTCCAGAACGTCCGCGCCCTCGCCCGCGGCGTCAGCCGCAGCGGCCTCCGGACCGACGACGCCGGCTTCGCCGCCGCCCGCCGCCGCGCGCAGAGCCTGAACTGAGGCTAGCAGGCAGTGGGATGGAGCCAGTGGCAGAGCCCCCTGTTTAGCTTCCGATTCTGCCACTGGCCACTGGCCACTCCCCACTGGCTCTCCTCGACCACGACCTCGGCGGGTACGACTTCGCGCTGCCCCCGGACCTCGTCGCGCAGCGCCCGCCGGAGCGCCGCGACGGCGCGCGGATGCTCGTCCTCGACCGCGCGACGGGGGCCATCACGGACCGGATGTTCGCCGACCTGCCGGAGTTCGTCCGGCCCGGCGATGCCGTCGTGACCAACGACACGCGCGTCGTGCCGGCGCGATTCGTCGGCCGCCGGCCCGGCGGAGGCAAGGCCGAGCTGTTCCTCGTCCGCCGCCTCGGCGCGGGCCTGTGGGAGTGCCTCGTGCGCCCCGGCCGCAAGCTCGGCCCCGGTGCCCGCGTCGCACTCGACGGCGGGCTCGCCGCAGACATCGAGGCGGTCGACGCCGAGACGGGACGCCGCTCCGTCCGGTTCTCCCTCGGCGGCGAGCCGTTCGCCGACGAGGCGGCGGAGACGGCCGTGCTCGACGCCGCGGGCCAGATGCCGCTTCCGCACTACGTCGCCCGCGAGCGGCCGGACGCCGCCGACCGCGAGCGCTACCAGACCGTCTTCGCCCGCGCACGCGGGGCCGTCGCGGCACCGACGGCCGGGCTCCACTTCACGCCCGAGACATTCGAGCGCCTCCGCGCGGCCGGCGCGGCCCTCGCCTCGGTGACGCTCCACGTCGGCTACGGGACGTTCGAGCCAGTCCATGTGACCGATCTCCGCGAGCACGCCGTCGCGGCGGAGGACATCGAGGTGGGGGAGGAGGCCGCGGCTGCGGTCCGCGCGGCGCGAGTGGCCGGCGGGCGCGTGATCGCCGTCGGGACGACAACGACGCGGGCGCTTGAGTCGGCCGCGGCGGCGACCGGGGCCGTCGAGCCATTCAGAGGGCCGACCGGCCTCACCGTCACGCCGGGCGACGCGTTCCGGGCCGTGGACGGCCTGCTGACCAACTTCCACCTGCCGAAGTCGTCGCTGCTCGTCCTCGTCGCCGCGTTTGCCGGGCGCGAGGCCGTGATGGCGGCGTACCGCCACGCTGTCGCCGAGCGCTACCGGTTCTATTCCTACGGCGACTGCATGCTCGTGCTGTAACGGCGGGCGTTACGGGGACCGAGATCGGTCAATAATGCGTGGTCACAGAGCCCGGGCGTGTCATTCTGGCCTGCGACGGACCTAAGCTGTACCGCGGAGCGCGGGTTGTGGCGCGCGTTCTCGCCCGTCCGGTTTAGTGCCTGTTCGGTCCGTCGATACCGTCCCCGACTTCCGCGATCCCATGCCCGACCGTCCGCCGACTCCGCTGTCCCGGCCCTCGCCCGAGCCCCGACCCCCGGCCGACGCTCGCCCGGCAGCCGATCGGCCGCCTGCAGCGCCGCCGTCGTGGGGCGGGCTCGACGCCGCGTCCGGCCCAGGGCCTGTCGGGGAGGCCGTGTTCGAGGACATCGAGTTCGAGGAGGTCACGGCGGACCCTGCTGCGAGTGCCGGGCCGTTGTCGTGGGACGTCATCCCGTCGGCCCCGCACCCCGACCGGCCGGACAGGAACTGGCCGCCTGTCATCCCACCGCTCGCCGACCCCCAGGCTGCGGGGCCTCCGCCGCGGCCGGTCGTCGAGCAGGTGGGCGACCCGTTCGCGCCCGCCTCCGGCGACGGTGCCCCGAATTACAGCCCCGAGGGCGGCTTCCGGATCGACTTCGACGGAGCCTCCGAGACGCCGGTGTCGACCGCGCTCGCGCCGATCCCGGTCCTGCTGCCGGCCCCGCCGCGTCCGCCGTCCGTGCCCGCCCCGCCTGCGCCGCCGGCCGCGCCGCGCGCCGAGGCCCGCCGGGCGGCCCGCGACAAGGCGCAGCTGCTCCGCCGCCACAAGGGCCTCATCCTCGCGATGACAGGCCTCGGGCTCGCCGCGGCTGCCCTCTACAACCACTTCGCGCCCGATCAGTACGAAGCCTACAGCGTGCTCCTCGTGTCGCCGCCGCCGCAGCAGGGGGCCGAGGCCAACCTCAACCAGGGCTTCACCCAGGCGACGGGCACGGACCAGAGCCGCGTCCAGAACCAGGCGCTCATCGCCCAGGCCCCGTCCATCGCCGAGAGCACGGCGACGGCGCTCCTCGGGCGGACCGACGCGCGCGGCCTCACGACCGTCCGCGCCGCGGCGGCGGACATCGACGGGCCGCTGACCGTCGACGACCTCGCGCGGTACCTCGAAGAGGACGTGGTCACGGTCAAACCTGCCGCCGAGAACTCGGACGCGCTGCGCGTCCAGGCCACGGCCGGCGACCCGAACGAGGCCGCGCTCATCGCGACCCTGTTCACGACCGAGTACCAGTCGCTCACGCGCGAGACCAACCTCGGCCGCGTCCGCGCGACCCGCGCCGCGCTCGAAGACCAGATCGTCCGCCGCCAGGGCGAGCTCGACGAGGTCGAGAGCCGCCTCGAGATCTTCCTCACGGCCGAGAACGCGGCCGGGCTCGACGAGCAGACGCGGGCGACCGTGACCAACATCGGGACGCTCCAGCAGCAGCTCGACCTCGCCCGCGTGACCGTCCGGACGCAGGAGGCGCAGCTCGGTCAGCTCCAGGCGGACCTCGCCTCGGCCGGCCCGCGCCTCCAGGCCAGCACCGCCGCTCCGAGCGCCGTCGTCACGACGGCCCTCGACACGCAGATCTCGGACCTGGAGCGGCTCGTGGAGCAGATCTACCAGCGCAACCCGCAGTTCCGCGGCAACCCGAACGCGCACCCGGACCTGCGCCAGATGCAGGGCCGCCTCGACGGGCTCCGCGACGAGCGCCAGCGGATCGTGTCCGGCGCGGCCCGGACGGCCGTCGCCTCGGGCGGGCTCGACCTCGGCAGCCAGGGCTCCAACGGAGCCGCGTACCTCTCCGACATCCAGCGCCAGATCTCGTCCACGCGGGCCGGCCTCGAAGGCGCGCGCGCCCAGGCGTCCGCCCTCGCGGCGCGGCTCGGCGAGGCGTCGGGCCAGCTCCGCCGCATCCCCGGCCAGCAGGTCGAGATCGGCGCGCTCCAGCGCCAGCGCGACGCGACGGCGCAGACGCTGCTCGTGCTCCGCCAGGAACTGGACCGGACCGAACTCGCCGCGACGTCCGAGCTGGGCCTGACCCAGACGATCCGCGAGGTCCAGACGCCGACCGAGCCGTCCGCGCCCAAGCGCCCGCTGAACCTCGCCCTCGGCGCGGTCCTCGGCCTGCTGATGGGGCTCGTGCTCGCGGCCGTCCGCTACCGGACCGACGCGCGGGCACACACGCCGGACGACCTCGCGGACCAGGGCTTCGCCGTCGTCGGGACCGTCCCGGACTTCTCGTCCGCCTTCAAGGAAGGCCGCCACGACGTCGACGGGGCGTCCGTTCACCCCGCCCTCGTGACGCTCACGCGGCCGTTCTCGCCCGAGGCCGAGGCGTTCCGGCACCTCCACGCCAACCTCTACACGGGCTCCAATGCCGCGCCGCAGGTCGTGCTCGTGGCTGGACCCGAGATCGGCTCCGGCAAGAGCTTCGTCGCGACCAACCTCGCCGTGGCGGCCGCCCAGGCCGGCCGCCGCGTGCTCCTCGTCGACGCCGACCTGCGCAAGCCGACCGTGGCCGACCTGCTCGGGCTCGGCGACCGGCCCGCGCTCGGCGAGGGGCCTGAGGGCTCGAACCTCGTCTACTGGTCCACGGCCGTACCGTCGTTGTTCGCGATGACCCCGCGCGAGACGGCCGAGCGGCCGGACCAGATGTGGGCACCGCACCAGATCGGTGGGCTCCTCGCCAACCTCCGCTCGGCCTTCGACCTCATCCTCATCGACGCCCCGCCGGCCCTCGTCTCGGCCGACACCGCCCTGCTCGCGCCCCACGCCGACGCCGCCCTGCTCGTCGCCGAGGCGGGCCGGAGCGACCTCGACGCGCTCGCGCAGGTCGCGACGGAGCTCTCGGGCGTCGGCCTCGGCCGCATCGGGGCCGTCCTGAACCGCTTCAACCCCCGCCGCGCCGTCGGCTACACCCGGACCGCGGCCGTCCGCCACACGGCCCGCCGCGACGCCGCGCCCGTCGAGGCGCGCCGCGACCGCCCTCAGCTCTCGTGAAGAACCTCGTCCAGACCGCCGCACTCGCCGCCGTCGTCCTGCTCGCGCTCGTCGGCCCCGCCGCGGCCCAGCCCGTCCCGGCCCCCGGCCAGCCGGCCCCGGCCGACGAGCCGCTCGTGACGCGCCTCGGCCAGTCCGAGCAGATCCGCAACTCGTCCTCGGGCTACTACTACAACCACCTCCCCGGCGAGGCCACGATCCAGGTCCAGGTCGAGGGCGCGGTGCTGTATCCGGGCCTGTACGAGGTCGGCGTCGGGACCGACCTGCGGCGCGTGCTGGCCCTCGCCGGCGGCCCGCGCATCGACGCCCGCGACCGCCAGAGCGACCGCCGGGTGGACCTCCAGCTGCTCCGACCGAGCGAGGGGGCCATCTACGTCTCGACGCTCGCCCAGGCGTCGGTCCGGCCGGACCTCATCCCGCCGCTCCACCACGACGACACGGTCCTCGTTGACGTGATCTCGCGGCGCCGCTTCGGCTGGCAGGACGCCGCGACGCTCATCGGCGCGCTCGGCACGTTCGGGTTCCTGATCCAGTCGGTCCGCTAACGGCCGGCCGATCTATGGTGTCTGCGGGCGCGCCTCGACGCCGGGGCGCGCCCGCGGTGCCGTCTGGCGGGTAGGGGAGAGGTGCGATAGGGCAGGCTACAGGCGGCGGCGAGGCGGCCGATAACTCGGGCTCCCGCCACAGGCACCGCCACGAGGTGCCGCCGTCCCGATGCCGTTCCGCTCTGCCCGCTCCGCCTTTTCCCGGCTCGCCCGCGGCCCGTGGCTGCAGCGCGGCGCGTGGACGGTGCTGGACCAGGGCAGCTTCGCCGGGGCCAACTTCGTCGTCAACGTGCTGCTCGCGCGGTGGCTCGCGCCCGAGGGCTACGGGGCCTACACGGTCGCATACACGCTGTTTCTGCTCGTCGGCGTGGTCCACGCGGGCCTTCTGGCCGAGCCGATGCTCGTGTTCGGGTCCGGCCGCTTCGAGAAGCACCTCGAACGCTACCTCCGCGTCGTGCTCACCGGCCACGGGCGCTTCGCGCTCGTCGCCGGGGCCGTGCTCGGGCTCGGAGCCGCTGCGGCGTGGGTGAGCGGGCAGACGGTGCTGAGCCACGCGCTCGCCGCGTTCGCCGTCGGGCAGGCCGCGATCCTGTTCCAGTGGGCGATGCGCTCGGCGTGCTACGTCCGGACCCAGCCGCGCGTGGCCGCGACGACGGGGCTCGTATACGCAACCGTCGTCGTCGGCGGCGTGGCCGCGCTGAAGGCGGCGGGCGCGCTCAACGAGGCGACGGGGATTCTGCTGATGTCGGCGGGGAGCCTCGTCGCCGGGAGCCTCATCGCATGGCGTCTCGGCGTGCCGCTGCGGCGCGTCCGCGACCCCGAGCTGGTGCGCGAGGCGGTCCAGCGGCACCGCCAGTACGGCGGGTGGGCGGTGGGGACGGGCGTGCTGGAGTGGTTCCACGGCTTCCTGCCGTTCCTGCTGCTGCCGCTCGTGGCGGGGCTGGCCGAGACGGGCGCGCTGCGGGCGCTGTTCAACCTCGTGCTGCCCATCCTGCACCTGTTCCACGCGTTCTCGAACCTCCTCGTGCCGGCGTTCGTGCAGGCCGAGGCGTCCGGGACGCGTGCGCGGACCGCGCGCATCGTCGCCCTCACGTTCGGCACGGCGACGGTCGTCTTCGCCGCGGCCGTGTTCGCCGTCGGCCCGCGCGTGCTGCACCTGCTCTACGACGGGCAGTACGACGCCTACGCGCACCTGCTGTGGATCGTGGCCGTGCTGCCGCTCGTGCTCGCCGGCTCGAACGTGGCGCAGGCGATGCTGCGGGCGCAGGAGCGCCCCGAGGGCGTCTTCGCCGCGCGGGCGGGCGCCTCGGCCGTGGCAGCAACGCTCGGGGCCGCGGCCGTCTTCACGCTCGGCGTCGCCGGGGCGCTGTTGTCGGACCTGCTGACGGCGTTCGCCGACTCGGCCATTATGCTCGCGTTCGTCCGACGTGGGCGGCCGGCCATCGAGTCGTCGGGCGGGCACGCGTCTGGGCGCGGTGACGATCCGGACCGTCGGCACGTGCTCGTGGTGGCGTTCGCGTGCGGGCCGGGGCGTGGGTCCGAGCCCGGCCAGGGCTGGGAGGTGGCTTCGCGCCTCGCGGCCCGCCACGACGTGACGGCGCTCGTGTACGCCGGCTTCCGGCCGGCGGTGGAGGCCGAACTCGCCGTGCGGCCGGTCGCGGGCCTGCGCGTTGTCTACTTCCGCCTCCCCCTGGAAAAGGCCCGGCACCACGCGCGGGGTGAGGACCGGTCCGGGCTGCGCGAGCAACTCCACTACCTGTTCTGGACGCTGGCGGCCCGCGGGCTCGTCCGCCGCCTCCACGACGCCGCCCCGTTCGACGCCACCGTCCACGCGTCGTTCATGCGCTACTGGTCGCCGAGCCCAGCCGCGGCCCTCGACGGCGTGCCGTTTCTCTGGGGGCCCGTCGGCGGGGGCGAGACGGCCCCGGCGGCGTTCGCTCGCGCGCTCCCGCTCGGCGGTCGGCTCCGCGCCGCGCTCCGCGTGGGCGTCCGCGGCGCGAGCCACGCCCTCCCGGCCGTCCGCCAGACCGCTCGCCGGGCCACGCTCGCGCTCGCCACGACGGACGAGAGCGCTGCGCGAATGCGCCGCCTCGGCGCGCCCCACGTCGTGACGGCCCGCGCCTCGGTGGCCCTCTCCGAGGTGACGACCGCTCGCCTCGGCACGCTCTCCGCGCCCCCTCCCGGCCCGCTGACGTTCCTGTTCGTCGGCCGCCTGCTCGACTGGAAGGGCGTGGACCTCGGCCTGCGCGCGTTCGCGAAGGCCTGCGCAGAGGCGCCCGACGCGATGACCGGTGCCCGGTTCGTGGTCGTCGGCGACGGACCCGAGCGGGCACGCCTCGACGCACTCGCGGCGCGCCTCGGTGCGCGTGTGGAGTTCCGCGGGGCCGTGCCCCGCGACGAAGCGCTCGGGGCGCTCGCAGAGGCCCACGCGCTTGTCCACCCGAGCCTCCATGACTCGGGGGGCTACGCGACCCTCGAAGCGCTCGCTGCAGGCCGGCCCGTGGTGTGCCTCGCCCTCGGCGGACCCGCCGTTCAGGTCACGCCCGATGTCGGCGTCGCCGTGCCCGCCGAGACGCCCGCGCAGGCCGAGCGGGACCTGGCCGCCGCGCTCGTCCGCCTCGCGTCCGACGCCGGCCTCCGCGACCGGATGGGCCGGGCCGGCCGAGCTCGCGTCGCCGCCCGCTTCCGCTGGGACGTTCTCGCCGCCGACCTCGCCGCCCACCTCGACGCGCTCCTCGGCGCGCCACCCTCAGGCACGAGCGTCTCGCCCCCGGACCCCCCGCCGGGCGGCTGGTCGCTCCGCTCCCCGCTCGCACGGCTGTCCCCCTCAATGGAGGGGGACAGTTCAGGCGTGCGGGGCGAGCGAAGCGAGTGCACGTCTGAACGGGGGGTTCTGGACCCGCAGCCGACCCTCCCGTGAACCTCTCGTTCCAGCCGACCGGCCACACCTTCGACCGCGGGCTGACGGCGCGGGGCCAGCGCGCGGGCGACCGCTACGTGCTGTGGCTCGGCGGCGCCCTGCTGGGCTACGCGCTCCTCTCGCGCAGCTTCGCCTACCTCGGCGTCCCGCCGCTGTTCATCGGCGAGATCCTGCTCGTCGCCGGGCTCGTCGCGGTCCTCCGCGCGGGCCGCGTCGGGCCGCTGTTCCGGCAGCCGGCGGCGTGGCTCATGGCCGCGCTCGTGGCCCTCGCCGCCGCGCGGACGCTCCCGTTCCTCTCCGAGCACGGCCTGGACGCGCCCCGCGACTTTATGATGCTCGGCTACGCCGCGTACGCCGTGATCCTCGGCGGGCTCGTCGTGGCGCGCCCCGAGCGCCTCGTGACGTTGCTGGAGCGGTACCGCGTGTTCGCCGTCGTGATGGTGTCCGCGGTGTGGCTCGTGTACCTCGTCTACAAGACGGCCGAGACGTCGATCCCGTTTCTGCCGTGGAGCGGGAGCACGCGGATGATCGAGGCCAAGGGCGGCGACATCATGGTGCACCTCTGCGGGATCACCGTCTTCGTCGTCGCCGGGATGATGCGGCGGACGCCCCTGTTTCTGCTCGCGCTCGCGGCCAACACGGGCATCGTCGTCGCCTCGAACCGCGGCGGGATGGTGGCCTACGCGGCCGGCTGCGGGCTGGCGTACCTGCTGCGCCCGCCCGAGGCGCGCGTCGGGCGCCTCGCCTACGCCTTCGTCCTGTTCGTGGCGCTCGGCCTGCTCGCGGGCCCGCTCGCGAGCATCAACGGCGGCGGGCGCTCGATCTCGATCGACCAGATCGTGCTCAACGTCCAGTCCGTGTTCGGCCAGGGCGACACCCACCTCGACGGCACCAAGAAGTGGCGCCTGCTGTGGTGGGAGAAGATCATCGGCTACACGGTCGACGGACCCTACTTCTGGACCGGCCGCGGCTTCGGGATCAACCTCGCCGTGGCGGACGGCTTCGATGTCGTCAAAGAGCTCCGGAGCCCGCACAACGGGCACATGACGGTCCTGGCGCGGATGGGCGTGCCGGGGCTCGTGCTGTGGCTCGCGATGCTCGCCGCGTGGGCGGCCGAGCTCCTCCGGCAGTGGCTGTTCGCGCGCCGCGCCGGCCGCCACCGATGGATGGCCCTGTTCGCTTTCCTGGCCGCCTACATGGCGGCCATCCTCCTCAACGCCTCCTTCGACGTCTTCCTCGAAGGCCCCATGGGAGGCATCTGGTTCTGGTCCGTCTTCGGCCTCGGCCTCGCCGCCTGCACCCTCCATGCGCACCGCCCCGACGTCCTCCTCGACTCCGACGCCCCGCTCGGAGACGACCTCCTCGCCGCCGAGCCCGCCGTCTCCGATGTCCCCGACCGGGACGTCCCCGTCTGGGGATGGAGCGGCGTCGTCGCCCCCGCGCCTCACGCAGAGCCCGCGGGCCTCGGCCCCTGGAACGGGCCGCGCCGCCCACCGGGTTCTGCTCGTCCACAACCGCTACCAGCGGCCCGGGGGTGAGGACCACGTGTTCGAGACCGAGGCGGCCACGCTCGACGCGGGCGGCCACGCCGTGGCGCGCCTCGAACTCCACAACGACGCCGCGCAGGGCCTGTCGCGGCTGAGCCTCGCCCGGCGGACCGTCTGGAGCCGCGAGGGCCACGAGGCGGTCGAGGCCGCCGCGCGGGCGCACCGCGCCGACGTGGTTCACTTCCACAACACGCTCCCGCTCGTCTCGCCGGCGGGCTACTACGGAGCCCGCGCGGCCGGCGCGGCCGTCGTCCAGACGATCCACAACTTCCGCCTGCTGTGCCCCGGCGCGACACTCTTCCGCGACGGGCACGTCTGCGAGGCGTGCGTTGGCAAGGCGTTCGCCTTCGCGGGCGTCCGCCACGGGTGCTACCGCGGCAGCCGCGCCGCGACGCTGGCCGTGGCCACGATGACGGCCGTCCACCGCGCGCTCGGGACGTGGGACGAGGCCGTGGACCGCTACGTCGCCATCACGCCATTTATGCAGGGCAAGCTCGTCGAGGGCGGCTACCCGGCGGAGCGGATCGCGGTCAAGGCCAACGCGCTCCTGTTCATGCCGGCGCTCGCGGCGCGCGGCGGCGGCTACGCCCTCTTCGCGTCGCGGCTGGACCCCGGCAAGGGCGTCGAGCGGGTCGTCGAGGCGTGGACGACCGAGCGCGGCCTGCCTCCGCTCGTCGTCGCTGGCGACGGCGCGCTCGCCTCCCTCGTCCGCGAGGCCTCGGAGCGCCTCGGGGAAGGCCAGCTCCGGTTCGTCGGCTGGCAGACGGCTGGCGAGCTCGACGCGCTCCGCGAGCGCGCCGACGCGTTCCTGTTCCCGTCCGAGTGGTACGAGGGCGGCACGCCGATCGCGTTCGTCGAGTCGATCGCGAAGGGGCTCCCGACCGTCGCGTCGGATATCCCCACCGTCCGCGGGATGGTCCGCGACGGCGCGGAGGGCCGGATCTACCCGTCCGGGGACTCGGCTGCGCTCGCGGCGGCCGTCCGCGACGTGTTCGCCGACGCCGGCCGCCGGGACGCGATGAGCGCAGCCGGCCGGCGGACGGCCGAGCGGAATCACTCGCCGCTGGCCTCGCTCCTTTCCCTCCGGCGGATCTATGCTGAGGCCGTCGCGACGCGACACCCCGACGCGCGCCCGGCCGCCGGGTCGCCGGCAGCTGTCCCCGCTCCGCCTGTCTATGCCTGACCCGACCCTCCTCGACACTCCGGTACCGTCTCGTAGCGCCGCGCTCCCGCCGTCGCGGCACGTCCTCGGCGTCCGCTTCGACGCGACGACGTACGATGACGCCTCGGCGCGCATCCTCGGCTGGGCCGCGGCCGGCGAGTCGCGCACGGTCTACTGCTCGAACACGCACAGCGCCGTCGAGGCGCAGGACGATCCGTCGTTCCGCGACGTCCTCTGCCGGGCCGACCTCAACACGCCCGACGGCGTGCCGGTTGTGTGGGCGCTGCGGCACCTCGGCCTGGCCGACGCAGAGCGGGTCTACGGGCCGGACCTCACGCTGCACGTGCTCCGCGCCGCGGCGGCAGCGGGCGTGCCGGTCGCGTTCTACGGGTCGTCCGAGGCGACCCTCGCCGCGCTCGCCGAACGCCTCCCCGCGCTCGCGCCCGGCCTCGACGTCCGGGCGATGATCTCGCCGCCGTACCGCGCGCTTACGGCCGCCGAGGACGACGCGTTCGCGGCCGAGATCGCCGCGTCGGGTGCCCGCATCCTGTTCGTCGGGCTCGGGTGCCCGCGCCAGGAGCGCTGGTGCGATGCCCACCGCGGGAGCCTCCCGGCCGTGATGCTGGCCGTCGGCGCCGCCTTCGACTTCCACGCAGGACGCGTGCGCCAGGCCCCGCCGGCGCTCCAGCGCGCGGGCCTGGAGTGGGCGTTCCGGCTCGCGATGGAGCCCCGCCGGCTGTGGCGTCGCTACGCTCACGTCGTCCCGCGGTTTATCCTGGGCTTCGCCCGGCAGCGCCTGGAAGGTGGACCGGATGGAGGAGATGCCGCGCCGATCGGCCACTTGTCCCGCCCCCGGCCGAGTCCGCCGGAGCCGCTGCCGACGGCGGCCACAGCCCCTCCATCCCCGTGACCCAGCCTCGCGTCTCGGTCGGCCTCCCGGTCTTCAACGGCGAGCGCTACCTCGCCCGGACCCTCGACGACCTCCTCGGCGGCACCTTCGCCGACTTCGAGCTGGTCGCGTGCGACAACGCCTCGACGGACGCCACGCCGGACCTCCTCGCCGACGCGGCGCGGCAGGACGCGCGCGTCCGCGTCGTCCGCAACGCGGCCAACATCGGCGCGTTGCCCAACGCCAACCTGGCCTTCGCACGCTCGAGGGCCCCGCTCTACGCGCTCGCCGCCTACGACGACCGCCACGCGCCGACCTTCCTCGCCGACCTCGTGGCGGCGCTCGGGCGGGCTCCCGAGGCCGTCCTCGCCTACGGGGCGTCGTCGCTCATCGGCGAGGACGAGCGGCCGTTTCCGTTCGACGCGGTCCGGCGGCGCTACACCGGGCCGGACGGCCAGCCGTACACCTACGACGCCGCCCTCGAAGAGCCGCTCCCGGCCGGCACGACGCCCCGCGACGCCGTTGCCCGGTACCGCGCCGTCCTCCGGTCCAGCGACGTCAACGCGCCCATCCACGGGCTCTTCCGCCGCGCGGCGCTGGAGCGGATCGGGCCGCACCAGCTCTACGGCTCCGACCGCCTCATCGTCGCGCACGCGGCCCTGCTCGGGCCGTTCGCGTACGTCTCCGAGGCGCTGTTCGGGTACCGCATCCACGCCGCCTCGACGCTCCACCTCACGCGGGCTGCGTGGCTCGCACGCGAGGCCGGCCGCGCCGCGGTCGGCTCCGCGCTCGACGGTGCCCGGACGTTCGCCGTGTACGTCCGGGCGACCGGCCAGGCGGACCTCTGCCCGACGACGCGCGCCCGTGCCGTCGCGGCGAGCGTGGGCTACG
>JANPJI010000255.1:0-5986 GCA_031425425.1 Rubricoccaceae bacterium | reverse complement strand
GCGAGCGCGAGCTTGACGGTCGTGGCGGTGGGCACACTGGCGGGCGCGCCGTCGATCGAGTTGGCGGGGTTCTGGAGGTCGCTCGGGACGAACGCGTTGGCGTCGTACACCTCCAGGCGCAGGCCGGCGCGGACGCGGAGGTCGCCCCACGCGATGCGGTCCTGCACGAAGGCCGCGCCCTGGACCGGCGTGTACTGGAGCACCTCGGCCCCGAGCGTGTCGCGGACGACCCCGAGCTGCTGCACGCCCCCCACGACCACCGCCCGGAGCAGATCTGGCACGCCGAACTCCAGCCGCGCGCGCTGCCCCTCGAACCCGGCCTTGACGAGGTGCGACGAGCCGAGCTGCGCCGTCACGGTGCCCTTGGCCACGAGCGCGTTCGTGCGCTGGACGAACCGGCCGAGCGACACACCCTGCACGACGGCCCCGTTCTCGAAGTTCTGGCCCCCGCTCTGCGGGAAGCCGGCCGCGACGTAGCGCGGGTCGTCGGCGCTCTCGTAGAGCACGTCGCGGAAGTCGAACACGTTCTGCCGCAGGCCGATCTCGTAGAACAGCCGCTCCGAGACGATGTGGTTCACGTCGAACCCGTGGACGAGCGCGAACTGCCGCGTCGTGGCGAGCCCGTCGGGGTTGAGGCGGAAGGCGTTGTTGTAGCCGCGCCGCGAAATCCAGTTGGCGATGGCCTGGTAGGACACCTGGACGGGTCCGAGGGCGCGCGTGGTGACCTTGCCGAGCAGGTTCCAGCGGCCGTCGGTGCCCAGCGGGACGACCGCGCCGTCGCCGGTCGGGTAGTAGACGTTCTGCTCGAAGTCGCTCGTGTCGGTCGGCACGAAGCGGCGCACGCCGGCGAGGTAGCCGTCGTTGACGTTGCGCTGGCCGCTGAGCAGGAACGTCGTCTGCGGGAGAACCGGCAACGGCCCGGAGACGCTCAGCTGGAGGTTCTGGAGGGCCGTCAGGCTGATGTCGTCCACGCCGGGGTACCGGGCGACGCGCGTCGGCCCCTCGCGGAACGTGACGACGTCGACCGAGTCGCGCCCGGGGGCGACGAAGTCGCCGAGGAAGAGCTCGCCCTGGACCTCAACTTCCTGCTCCGAGCCCGTCCGCAGGACTGCGTTGACGACGCCCGAGAGGGCCTGCCCGTACTCGGCGTCGAACGTGCCGGAGATAACCTGAACCTCCTGGAGCACGGACCGGTCCAGCGTGAGCACGCTGGCGTTGTCGTAGGGGTTGTTGACGGACACGCCGTCGACCTGGTACTGGACCTCGCCGAGACGCCCGCCGCGGAAGTGGCCTTCGACGACCCCCGCCTGGAGGTTCACGAGGTCGGCGAGCTCCTGGACCGGCAGCACGTCGATCTGGTCGCGGCCGATGGTCTGGAACGCGCTCGTCTGGTCGACGTCGACGAGCGGCCGCTCGGCCGTGACGACCGCCTCGGCCCCGGCAATGTCGGCCTCGGCGAGCGTCACGTCGAGCACCGTCGTCTGGTTGCTCTGGATGCGGACGCCCTCGGTGGTCGTCGGCTGGTAGCCCACCGACGTCACGCGGACGGCGTAGACGCCGGGCGGCACGCGGAGGATCGAGAACTGGCCGTCGAGGTCGGCCGCGGCCCCCAGCGCCGTCCCGTCGAGGCGGACGGTGGCCCCGATGACGGCCTCGCCCGCGGCGTCGGTGATGCGCCCGCGGAACTGCCCCGCCTGCGCGCGCGCCTCGGGCGTGCCGAGGAGCGCCACGAGGACGGCGAGCAGCGCGAGCGGATGGAGGAGTCGAGCGAGCATCGTCAGGTCGCAGTCGGTGGAAAACGTGAATCGGTCGGGCGGCGGGCCAGAACCCCCCGTTCGTGCCGCGCATCGCTCGGCTGCCGCCGCGCTCAGGCGCGGCACAAACTGTCCCCCTCGGTGAGGGGGACAGCCTGAGCGGGCGAGAGCGAGCGCAGCGAGTGCCCGCTCGGGCGGGGGGTCCGGTGCGCGCGCGGTCCTGCGCTACCGCAGGACGGTGATGCGGCCCGTGGCCGTGGCCCCGTCTGCGAGGCGGACGCGGACGGCGTACGTGCCCGGCGCGAACGCCGAGACGTCGAGGGACACGGTGTGCTCGCCGGCGGCCTGCTGGCCCGGCGCGACGGTCGCCACGAGGCGCCCGAGCACGTCGACCACCTCGACCGTCACGTCGGCCGCGGCGGGCAGCGCGTAGCGAACCGACGTCTGGCCGCGCGTCGGGTTCGGGACGGCCCCGACGACGCGGAAGCCGGCCGCGCCGGTCGGCGCGCCCTCACCGGCGACGATGAACGTCGGGTCCAGGTACGTCAGCGCCGCGGGGCCGCTGAACGTGCCGCCGCCGCGCTCGTTGAGCCACCACGAGTGCATGCCGTAGCTCTGCGTGTCGTCGGGGAGCACGTCGCCGTCGTAGAACGCCGCGCCGATCCAGATCTGGCGGTCGCCGAGGCCGGGCGAGTAGCCGGGGATCGCCGTGAGGTCGATCGAGAGCTCCATCTGGTAGCCCGCGTCGACGTCCGACGGGTCGCCAGCGGTGGTGCCGGGCTTGAGGAAGACGCCGCGGAGGACCTCGGCGGGGTTGTTGGTGCCCGTCGTGTCGCCGGCCGCGCCGCGTCGGACGCGGACCGTGCCGCCGGGGGCGATGCGGGCGAAGTACTCGCGCGAGAGGTAGGTCTGGCCGGGTGCGGTGTTGTTGCGCTCCCGGAGGATGATCCGGAGGCCGTCCGCGCGGTCCTCGTTGTCGAAGACCGTGCTCACGGCCTGGTCGTCCGTGTCGAGCCCGACGATGAGGCGGTCGCCCTGGTGGAAGAAGCGGATGCGGCCCGCCGTGGGGTCCACGACCGGGGGCGCGCCGGGGGCGTCGCCGCCGGGGCGGAACCAGCTCGAGTAGAACGGCCCGAAGCCGGGGAGCTGGTCGAGCTCGGCCGGCGTCGCCTGGTACTTGAGCGTGACCTGCGGGGCGATGTCGCCCCAGATGGCCTCGTTGAGGCGGCCGTCGATCGTCGTCGCGGCGGGCGTCGTGGCGAGGCGCAGTTCGGGCTCGGTGAGGGCGGGTGCCGCGCCCGAGGTGGTCGTCACGGCCGGGCTGCCGTAGACGAAGCCGACGCCGAAGGGCATGTCGCCGCCCCACGCGTTCTGCCACCACGCGCGCGTGACGGACTGCTGCTGGGAGCGCTTGTAGTCGAAGTCGAAGACGGTGAACGTGATCGGGAGGCGGTCGCCGCCGGCGCGCGTCATGTCGACGCCGAGCAGGCTCAGGTCGATGCGGAGCTCCTGCGTGTAGCCCGTGTCGGTGTCCGCGTCGTTGTTGGCCGTGCCCTGGATCGTCGTGCGGCCGTCCCACAGCGTCCGGTCGCCGCCCTCGTTGCCGAAGAGGGCCGGGAGCGCGCCGGCCGTCGTGTCGGCGCTGAAGTAGGTGTAGAAGAACTCGTCGGTGTTGTTCTGGCCGAAGAAGTTGATCTGCGCCTGCGTATCGGCGGGGCGGTTGCGCTCGTCGAGCATGGACATCACGAGGCCGTCGTTGGTCCAGAAGTCGATCGGCGCGCCGCCGACGGAGCGGTCGAGGGCCGTCACGCCGACCCACAGGATGTTGCCCTTGCGGAGCAGCTTCACGGTCGCGTTGACCGGGTCGACCGGCGGGACGCCGGGGACGTTGAAGCGGCCGCCGTCGAAGATCTCCCAGCCGCCGCCGGGGGCCGTGAAGGTGGGGTTGTTGTAGGCGAGCGTGATCGACTGCGCCTGCGCCCACTGGGGCTCGTTGAGGACGCCGTCGAGGGTGAGCGTGGCGGCGCCGACATCGCGCGCCCACTGGGCGTCGACGCCGTTGCGGGCGGGCTGGGCGTGTGCCGGGGCGGCCGTGAGCGCGCCGAGGGCGAGCAGCAGGCAGGAGAGCGTTCCAAAGCGGTTCATACGAGTACCCGGGGTGGGCGGTGGGAGGAGAATCGGGGGGAGTCGGAGCCCGCAAAGCGCTTCCAGAGCGGCGCGTGCGGCGGGCGTGAGGGCGGGGTCACGGGGCGCAGCCGCACGAGGCGCGCAGGACGGGCGTCGCCGTGAGCACGGTGTGCGAGGGCTGGTGCGACGGGGCCGCCGCGGCGTCGAGGACTGCGCGCAGCGCCTGCCCGCCCATGTCCGCAATGGCGACGTGGACGGACGACAGCGGCGGGTTGGCGTGGCGCGCGGCGGGGACATCGTCGAAGCCGGCCAGCGCGACGTGGTCCGGCACGCGCAGGCCCGCCTCGCGGAGGGCGACGAGCGCGCCGAGGGCCATCGCGTCGTTGGCGGCGAAGACGGCCGTGGGCGGGGCGTCGAGGGCGAGGAGCGCGCGCATGGCGGCGGTCCCGCCGTCCTCGGTGAAGTGGCCGGCGGGCTCGAGGGCCGGGTCGGGGTCCAGGCCCGCCTCGATGAGGGCGATGCGGTAGCCGCGGAGGCGGCCTGCGGCGTCGTGGTTGCCGTCCGCGCCCCGCAGGATGGCGATGCGCGTGTGGCCGGCCGCGGCGAAGAGGCGCACCATCGCGCACGCGCCGCCCTCGTTGTCGACCGCGAAGGCGCTGTAGCCGTCGGCGGGGTCGAAGCGGCCGGGAGCGTTGAGGAGGACGACGGGCAGGCCGGCGGGCAGGTTGGCCTCGAGCTGCGGCCGGGAGAGGTCCGGCGCCATGACCACGAGCCCGTCGACGCGCCCGCTCATGGCCCGCAACGCCGCGACGACGTCGGCGACGCTGTCGTGGAAGCCGGACACGAGGAGGTGGTAGCCGGCCCCCCGCGCGGCCGCGTCCACGCCGCGGATGACCTCGGAGAAGAACTCGCCGTGGAGGTCCGGCAGGAGCACGCCGATGGTGTGCGTCCGGGCCGTGGTGAGGCTGCGGGCGGCCCCGTTGGGGACGTAGCGGAGCGCCCGAGCGACGGCCTGTACCTGCGCGCGCGTCTCGGCCCCGACGGGTCCGCTGCCATTGAGCACGCGCGACACCGTGGCGACGGAGACGCCGGCTTCGCGAGCCACGGTGCGGATGGTGACGCTCATCGGAAGCGCTTACGGGAAGGGAGGGGGGCGCGCGTGGAACCGGTTTCTGTAACCGGTTACAGCCCGGCCCCACGTTACGCCGCGGGTGTCCCGAATGTCAAGCCCCCGTGGAGAGGTACCGGTCGCAGACGCACGGCGGCTCGCCGCACACGCCCTGCACCGTCCCCCCTCGCGGGATGGGTTTCGCGAGTGCGGCGGCCCTCGTCTGCGCACGACGGAGCGGTGAAGGACCAAGGGTCTAAATCTCTGCCTGACCGGGCATCCCGTCTGAAGAGACGTACACTTCTGACTCCCCTTTCTCAGCAGCCACCCCTACCCATGCGCCTCGCTTCTCTCTTCTTGTTGGTGCTGGCCGTCCCCGTGGCGGCGCAGACCGGCCCACAGCCCGGGACCTGCGTGCTCGGCACTGCGCAGAACGACCTCGACGTCAACAACGTGTTCGGGCGCGTGTTCAACACCGGCAGCCTCTTCTACGGCAACACGACCACGGCCGGGGACGGCTACCTCGTCCCGCGAACGAGCGGTCGCTCGCCCATTTTCGCGTCGGGCATCTGGGTCGGCGGCCGCGTCGGCGGCGAGCTCCGTGTGGCTGCGGCGACCTACGCCGGCTTCAACTTCTGGCCGGGACCACTCGGGCCAGACGCGCGGCCCGTCGACCCGAACGACTGCTCGCCGTACGACCGCATCTACACGGTCTCGCGCGGCGACATCGCCAACTACTACGCCACCGGCCGGCCCAGCGACGACCTGCGGGACTGGCCGTGGCGCCTCGGCGCACCGGTGCTCGACGGCGACGGCGTCGCGGACAACTACGACCTCGCAGCCGGCGACCAGCCGGCGATCCGCGGCGACCAGACCGTGTGGTGGCTCATGAACGACGTCGGCGGGCCGCACACGGCGAACGCCACGCCGCCGCTGGGCGTCGAGGCGCGCGTCGAGGCGTTCGCGGTGGACCGGCCGCCGCTGTCGCAGACGACGT
>JANPJI010000254.1:0-3803 GCA_031425425.1 Rubricoccaceae bacterium | reverse complement strand
CGAGCCCGGCCGCGTCATGAACCCGCTCGGTGATCGCGCAGGTAACTACGCTGAGTACACGCTCGACTTCGAGTCCATCGCGCGCGCGCCGGGCTTCGGCCGCCGGACGATCCGGACGTCGTTCGTCCCGACGCCCCCCGGCGGGCGGCTCGGCCTGCCCATCGACGACGGCATCGCGCCGGGCGTCGACATCGGCTCGACGGGCAACTTCTCGTGGCACGTGTCCTCGGACCCGACGCTCGGTGCGGACACGGAGTTCAACATCGAGGCCCGCTACGACGGCTACACGCTGGCCCCCGGCGAGACCGTCGATGAGCTCCGCCTCGTGCGGCGGCAGGCGGGCGGCGAGCTGCAGAACCCGTACTCGCTCGTCGGCTCGATGTACGACAACTACATCATCGACCCGACGCCGGTCACGCCGGGCTCGGGCGACGAGCAGACCGTCGTCGTCGCGCAGACGGCCGAGGCGCTCCTCGGCCAGCAGGGGACGCTGTTCGCGTTCGGCCTCCAGGCGCTCCCGCCGGCCGCGCTCGACGTCGTCCAGATCCAGGTCGTCAACAACGCGCCCGGTGCGACGACGCCCGTGGACGTGTACGTCGGCCAGGAGCTCGTCGCGGACAACCTCCGCTTCGGCGAGGCCACGGCGTACCAGACGGTCAGCGGCGTCGACGGCACCGTCACGCTCGCGGTCGCGATTGCGCCGGAGAACAGCACGTCGCCGACGGGCGCGCTGCGGATGGCCGCCCACGAGGTCACGCAGGGCGGCTCGTACGCCATCGTCGTCTTCAACGACGGCGCGGACGCGACGCCGGGCGACGCGTACGACTCGCAGATTCTCGCGGTCACGACGACGCAGGCGTCCAGCTCGACCGCGGTCGAGATGTTCGCCGTCAACGCGGCCCCGGACGTGCCGAGCCTCGACATCGGCGTCGAGAACGCGGCGCGCTTCTTTACGGGGCTCTCGTACGGCGAGACGTCGGCCGTCCCGATGACGGGCGTCGACGGCGCGCTGCTGCGCTACCTCGTGTACGACGCGGGCGCGGCCGTCCGCTTCTACACGGGCTCGCTGGACCTCGCGTCGGCCGAGGGCGAGCGCGGGCTGCTCATCGCGCAGGGGCTCCGGACGCCCATCCCGACGCAGCCGTCGCGGGCGTTCCGCCTCGCGTTCGTGCGCCCGACGGGCGCGGTGATCCACGCCGTCAACACGACGCCGGGTGAGGAGGGCCTCGCCGTGCCCGCTGCGTTCGCGCTCCACGGCACCGCGCCGAACCCGGTCCGGACGCACACGAGCGTCCGCTTCGACCTCCCCGAGGCCGCCGAGGTCACGGTGGAGGTGTACGACGCACTCGGCCGCCGGGTCGCCCAGTCGGTCTCGTCCGCGATGGCGCCCGGGACCAACCTCGCCGTCGCCGTCGACGGGACCGGCCTCGCGGCCGGGCTCTACGTCTACCGCCTCGTCGCCCGCGGCGAGACGGAGTCGTGGTCGCGGACGGGCCAGATCGTGGTCGCCCGCTGACCCGACGACGTCGCCTACAGCCGGCCGTGACGGTGGCGGCTGCGCGGCGGACGCTGGCGCGGCCCCGGATCCACCCGGATCCGGGGCCTCGCCGCATTCTGGACCCACTGCGCAGACGCGCGAGCGAGAACGGATCTCAGTACAGCCGCCGGCGCTTGTCGAGGTAGGCCCGCAGTGCGTCGGCGTAGGGCTGCGCGGTGTCCAGCGGGACGTAGTCCACGCGCGCCTCGCGGCAGCGGCGCTGCATCTCGGCGACGAACACCTCGGCGGCCCCAGCGACCTCGGCGCGGATCTGGCCCGGAAGGACCGTCCGCTCCTCGCCCGTCTCCAGGTCGCGCAGCCGGACCGGCGTGTCGGGCAGCTCGAACCGCCGCTCCGTCGCGGCGTCGAGCGTGTGGAACACGACGACCTCGTGGCCGCGGTGCCGCAGGTGCTGGAGCGCCCGAAGTGTCTCGTCCGTGCCGCCCGCGTCGCTGTCGAACAGGTCGCTGATCACGACGACGAGCGCGCGCCGCGGGATCCTCTCCGCGACGTCGTGGAGCGCGGCCGCGACGGCCGAGGCGCTCCGGTCGGGGACAGGCGCCGCGGCCAGCCGGTCCAACGCGGCGAAGATCGACGCGAGGTGCGCGCGCGTCGAGCCGGGGCGGATCGTCGTGTGGATGGTCCCGTCGAACGCCATCAGGCCGGTCGTGTCGCGCTGCCGGGCCATGAGCGCATGGAGCGCGGCCGCAAGCGTCGCGCCGTACGTCAGCTTGGTCACGCCCGCGCGGCCGGCGTAGCGCATCGAGGCGCTCGTGTCCAGCACGACGTAGTGCCGCAGGTTGGTCTCCTCCTCGTACTGCTTGACGAACAGCCGGTCGTTGCGCCCGAACACCTTCCAGTCGACGTGCCGCAGCTCGTCGCCGGGGTTGTAGGCGCGGTGCTCGGCGAACTCGACCGAGAAGCCGTGGAACGGGCTCCGGTGCAGGCCAGCGAGGAAGCCCTCGACGATGAACCGCGCGCGCAGCTCCATCGAGGCGACGCGGGCGAGGGCTTCGGGCGTGAGGAGGTCGGGCACGGGGACGGGGCGGTCGGGCCGGGCAGGGTACGGTAGCGCGGCGGGTTCAGAACGCACCCGACGCGCCGATCCTCTCTCAAGGCCCGCCTGAAACGCCATGTTTTCGCTCACCTCCCGCCAGCGGTTCGTCACCTCCGAGTATGCCCCGGGCGTGCTCCTGCTCCCGCTGTGCGCCTACTTCGGGCTCGTGCCGTACGGCCAGCCCGGCGCTCTCGGCCTGCCGTGGTTTCTGGTCCACAGCCTGAACCTGCTCCCTCACGAGGCGGGCCACTTCGTCTTTCGCTTCTTCGGCGAGTTCATGATGATCGCGGGCGGGTCCATCCTCCAGCTCGTCTTCCCGTGCCTGTGGGTCTGGATCGCGTATGCGAGCGACTCGCGCCTCGGCGTCCAGCTCTGCTTCGTGTGGCTGGGCCAGAACTGGATCGATGTCGCGGCCTACGCCGCCGACGCCCAGGCGCGGTCGATGCCGCTGATCGGCGGGCTCGGCGTCGAGGCGCACGACTGGCACAACCTGCTCTCGATGACGGGCACGCTGGAGCACACGCCGCTGATCGCTGGAATCCTGTTCGCGCTCGCGTTCCCCGTCTGGGCCGCGATGCTGGCCGTCCCGCGCTGGGTGGGGTGAGGAGGCCAGTGGCAGATTCCTCCCTCGCCTTTCTGCCACTGGCCACTGCCCACTGGCCGCCTCACACCGGGTCGTCGAGGTCCAGGTACGCGACGAGGGCGGGGAACAGCGGCAGCAGGAAGCGCTGGCTCGTGACGAGGTACGGCATCCCGCCGCCGCCCGTGCCCGAGTCGTCCGCGACGTGCCGGCGGACCGTCTTGCGGTGGACCGTCAGGAACGACTCGCTGCGGGGGCTGTGGAGGGCGTCGTCGACCGCGACGAGGCGGTCCAGCACGTGGACGAGGGCGGCACCGGGGGCCTGGGACTGGAGCGCATACGCTCCGGCACGCGCCGCGCCGAGCCCCTCGCGGCGCTCATTTTCCGCGGCGGCGGCAGCCTCGATGTCGGCCCGGAAGTCGTCCGTCGCGTGGGGCGGGGCATCGGGGCCGAGCGTCGCCGCGAACCGTGCGACGGCGCGCTCGACGTCGTCTGTGTGGATGCGCGAGACGCCGGGCGGGGCCGGAGCGTTGCTGGAGAGCGCGGGGATCCGGGCGAGGACGAGGTGAACGAGCAGGTCCAGCTGGGCCGCCATCCACGACGGCGTGCCGGGCGGCGGGGCGGCCGTC
>JANPJI010000253.1:0-4807 GCA_031425425.1 Rubricoccaceae bacterium | reverse complement strand
CCGACGACCCGCGCCGCGGTGCCCCGCCCCACGACGACGGCGGCGTGGCCGACGCCCCGGACGAGCGGCCCATCCCGCCTGCCCCGCCCGCCTCGGCCCCGCCGTCGCAGCCGCCGCTGCCAGCTGCGGTCCCGCCGGCTGCCGACCGGCCCGGCGGCGGTCTCTTCAGCGCGCCCGCGCTCCGCCGCCCGAGTGGCGGCGGCCCGTCCGGCGACGGCCACTCCGGCGCGGCCCCGCGCCTCGGCGTGCTCGGCGCTCCGGCGGACCCGTTCACGTCGTCGCTCGGCCGCATCCGCGACGCGTGGCCCGCCCTCGCCGACGCGCTCCGGGCGAACGGGCGGATCCGCCTGGCCTCGTTCCTGGCGTCGGCAGACGTCACGCGCGTCGTCAACGGGTCCGTGGAAGTGGTCCTCGCGGACGCGCTGGCCGTGGCCGTCGCCACGGAGCACGCCGCCGACGTGCAGGAGGCGCTCGCCGGGCTGCTCGGCGATGTGGTCCCGCCGTTCCGGTTCGTGATGGGCGAGAGCGCCTCGCGGGAACCCGCTGCGACGGCCGACCCGTTCGAGCGCCTCAAGGCGATGCGCCAGAACCACCCCGTGGTGCGTGCCCTGTTCGACCGCTTCGGCGCGGAGATCGTCTGGCAGTAGCAGAGCCGGCCGTCGCCCCTGCCTCGTCGCCCAGCCCTCACCTGACACCTGTTTACCGGACATCCCAATGGACCAGCAGCCCAACATGGCGGACCTCTTCGGCAAGATGGCCGAGATGCAGCAGCAGATCGCCGACACCCAGGCGCGCCTCGCCGAGCAGACCGTCACGGCCGAGGCCGGCGGTGGCATGGTGACGGTCGTCGCCAGCGGTGCGGGGCACCTCGTCTCGATCAAGATCGACCGCGAGGCCGTAGACCCGGACGACCTCGAGATGCTCGAGGACCTCGTCCTCGCGGGCGTCAACAAGGCACTCGAGCAGGCCGAGGCGCTCAAGGCGAGCGGCATGCAGGCCGCCGCCTCGTCCATGCTCCCGCCCGGCATGGACCTCGGAGCACTCGGCCTGTAGCCGGCCCGCACGTGGCCGGTGGCGGGCACGCGTCGGGTGTCGAATCGGTGTCACCGGCCGCCGGTACCTTGACGCCCGTCCACCCGACCCCCGTCCATGCATCTCACGTCCGAGACCGTCGAGGCGCTCGTCGAGCACCTCTCGAAGCTGCCGACGGTCGGCCGCAAGACGGCGCAGCGCCTCGCCGCGTACGTCCTCAAGATGCCCCGCGAGGAGGTCGTCGAGCTGGCCCGCGCGCTCGTCGCGGCCAAGGACAAGGTCAAGGCGTGCTCGGTCTGCTTCAACGTGACCGACGACGACCCGTGCCCGGTCTGCCGGAGCGAGCGCCGCGACCGGTCCATCATCTGCGTCGTCGAGGAGCCGTCCGACGTGATCGCGCTGGAGCGGACGGGCGAGTTCCGCGGCCTCTACCACGTCCTCGGCGGAGCCATCTCGCCGCTCGACGGGGTCGGGCCGGACGACCTCCACATCCGGGAGCTGATCGCCCGCGTCGCCGCGCCCGCGTCGTCCGGGAGCGACGGCGGGTCGGTCCGCGAGCCAGGCCCCGACGCCGTCCCGGTCCGCGAGGTGATCCTCGCGATGAACCCCAACGTCGAGGGCGACACGACGTCGTACTACGTCGGGCAGCTGCTCGCGCCGTTCGGGATCGCCGTGACGCGCATCGCGCGTGGGCTGCCCATCGGCGGCGACCTCGAGTTCGCCGACGAGGCGACGCTCAGCCGCGCGCTCGAAGGCCGCGCCGAGATGTAGCGCGCCGAGACCCCGTCCCCCTGCCCCTGTGCCGAGCCCCCCGCGCCGCTCCACGATGCCGAGAGACGCGCCCCGGCTGGACGCGCCTCGGCTGGACGCACGCGGCGTGGCCGTCCGAGTCGCACTCGTGCTCGGCGCCGCGGGCGTGCTCGTCGCCCACGCCCGCGCCTACCTGCCGTTCCTCTCGGACGACGCGCTGATCTCGCTGCGCTACGCCGCGCGCCTCCTCGGTGGCCACGGCCTCACGTGGACGCCCGGCCCGGCCGTCGAGGGCTACTCGAACGCGCTGTGGGTGCTCCTCGTGGCGCTGCTCGGCGCGTCCGGCGTGGACCTGGTCGACGCCGCGCGCGGGCTGGGCGTTGCGGGGGTGCTCGCCGTCGTCGGCTGGATCGGCTGGGAGTACGGGCGGCCGCGGGCCGGCGGCCTCGCCGGGGCTGCGGTCGGGCTGCTGGTTGTCGTGAGCGCCGCCCCGGTGGCCGTGTGGGCCGTCGGCGGGCTGGAGCAGCCGCTCGTGGCCGCGCTCCTGGCCGGCGTGTTCCCGCTCTACTGGCGGGCCGCCGAGGGCGGCTTCCTGGACCGCCGCCTCGCGGCGGGGCTCGCGGCGCTGCTCGGCGCGCTGTGCCTGACGCGGCCGGACGGCCCGCTCTTCGCTGCCGCCCTACTAGCGGCGCTCGCGCTCGGCCACGAGCGGCCCGACCGCCGCCGGGCGCTCGCCTTCGCCGCGGTCCTGCTCGCCGGCCCCGCCCTGTGCGTCGCGGCGCAGCTCGCGTTCCGGCTGGCGGTGTACGGCGCGTGGGTCCCGAACACGGCGCTCGTCAAGCTGGACCCGACCCCGCACCACGCGCTCGGCGGGCTGCGGTACGTGCTCGGCGGGGCGTGGGCGCTCGCCCCGGCGTCGCTGCTGGCCGCGGCCGCCGTCGGGGTCGGCCTGGCGCGGCGGGCGACGCGCGCCCGCTTCCTGCCGCTCGCCACGGTCGGCGCGCTCTGGGCGGCCTACGTCGTCGCCATCGGAGGCGACATCTTCCCCGCGCACCGCCACCTCGTGCCGCTCGTCGTCGTGGCGGCGTACGCCCTCGCCGAGGCGTCGGCTGACGCCTGGGCACGTGGGAGCCGCCGTGCGGTCGCCGCGGCGGCGCTCGCCGTCGCGCTCGGAGCCATCGTGCAGAGCCGCCACCCGCAGAACGTCCGCGCCGCGGACGAGCGCTGGGAGTGGCAGGGGCGCGCGCTCGCGCTCACGCTCCGCGCCGCCTTCGCCGACTGCGACCCGCTCCTCGGCGTGACGGCCGCCGGGGCGCTGCCGTACTGGTCCGGCTTCCGCTCGCTGGACCTGTTGGGCCTCAACGACGCGTACCTCCCCAGGCACCGCCCGCCGGGAGCCGGCTCCGGCTTTCTCGGCCACGAGCTCGGCGACGGCGCGTACCTCCTGCAGCGCGCGCCCGACGTGGTCGTGTTCACTGTGGGCGGCCCGCCTCAGTTCCGCTACGCCGAGGCGTTCGGGCCGGGCGGCCCGCTCGCCGCCGACTTCGCCGCGGCCTACGCCGCGATGCCGGTCCGGACCGCCACCGCGCCGCGCTACGACGCCGTCGTGTGGTTCCGCCGCGACAGCCCCGCGCTGGGCGTCGAGCGGAGCGCAGACCGCGTGCGCGTCCCGGCCCACCTCCTCGATGCGTTCGCCCACTCGACGGCCACGCTCCACGGCGGGCGCCTCGTGGTGGCCGTGGAGCCCGGCCGCCCCGCCGGCGTCGACGTGCCGGGCCTCCGGGGCGACTGGCGCGCCGAGGCCGTGAGTTCAGGGTCCGTTGTGGCAACCGTCGCGCGGGCCGGCGGTGGCGTCCGCGTCGTGGTGTCTGCGCACGGCACGGCACCTGTGCTCGTCGAGGCCGTCGTGCTGACGCGCGCCGCGCGTGCGACCTTGTGACCGCACCCGCCCGCACGCCCGTGTCCGCTCTCGCCAACGCCTTCGGAGACTCGCCTGCGTCGACGGCGGCCTACGTCGACGCCCTCGTCGCCGAACTCGGCGACCGCGACCCCGTCGCGACGCTCGCCGCGACGCCGGACGCCCTCGCGGCGGCGACGGCCGGTCTGAGCGAGGCCGACGCGCGCCGGCCCGAGCGCGCCGGAAAGTGGTCCGTGCTCCACGTCGTCCGGCACCTCGGCGACTCGGACCTCGTCTCGGGCTACCGCCTCCGCCTCGTCGTCGCGCACGACCGGCCGGCGATCGCGGGCTACGACCAGGACCGCTTCGCGGACCGGCTCCACTACCTCGACGGGACGCTCGCCGAGGCGCTGGCGGACCACGCGGCGTTGCGGCAGATCAACCTCCGCTGGCTGGGGCGGCTCACGGACGAGGAGCGGGCACGCGCGGGTGTGCACTCGGAGCGGGGCGAGGAGTCCGTGGAGCGCCTGGTGCGGCTGATGGCCGGGCACGACCTCATCCACCTCCGCCAGATCGCGCGCATCCGCGCGGCGACTGGCGTGTAGGTCCGGGCGTACGCAGGGCGTAGACGTCGAAGCGGGTCCTACCTTGGTGACTTCGGGGACACCGCGCGTTTATGCGGAT
Source organism: Rubricoccaceae bacterium (assembly GCA_031425425.1). GTDB lineage: Bacteria > Bacteroidota > Rhodothermia > Rhodothermales > Rubricoccaceae > DASVSE01. Next base: position 444 of record JANPJI010000253.1, on the reverse strand, counting down.
CGGTTCCTCCCAATGCTTGTTCTGCGGCTTGAAAACGGTTTTCGCCAATGCAGGTCTTTCAAGACGACAAGCGGTTTGCCGAGGCCACCGAGATACAGAAACGAAGAGCCGGACTCCTCTCCACGTACACCACGGCCCGCATCCGAGGCGACCATCGCGCTGGACCTGTGCCGGTTCAAATCGAGTACTGGTTCCGCTTTGAGTACGACGAGCCGTGGTCGGACCCAGAATCCGGGCTGGTCGACGTGAGCAGCACAGTGCGTCATTTCGACTCTGCCAGTGCACGAGACATGTTTGTCGCCCGACGCTTTGAGTTGACTGACGACGGCGTTCTTTTGCCGTGGGCGACTTTTCCGCTCGATCGCTGATGCCGATCGCAAAATTCTCGTCACGGCGAATCCCTGCGCGGCGTCCAACGCCGGACTACGTTCACCAATTTCTCAT
>JANPJI010000252.1:0-3868 GCA_031425425.1 Rubricoccaceae bacterium | reverse complement strand
GGCCGGGCGAGGAAGGGCGGGCCGAAGGAGTCCGTGATCGCCTGCGCCGTCGCGCGGGCCTGCTTCCGGTCGTCGAGCGTGAGGTCGATGCGGGTCGTCTGGCCGGGTGCGTAGCCGAACAGGTCGCGCACGGGGGCGAGGCCGGTGTAGGCGAACCGGTCGTCGAAGTCGCCCAGGCCCGTCTCGAACAGGCCCGAGACGTGGAACACCTTGACGCGCGGACGCGACTGGACCTGTCCCTGACCGAGGCCGCGCGTCGAGAAGGCCGTCACCGGGTCGCCCACGGCGAGGCCGAGGCGCTCGGCGAGGTTCCGCCCCAGGACCACGCCGGGGCGTCCCCGTGCGTCGGGATCGAACGAGAAGCTCCCCTCAGGCGTGTTCCCGGCGACGAATGGCTGACCGGCCTCCGACGTCCCCCAGAGCAGCACACCGTCAACGCTCGGCCGGCCCGTCTCGCGGCGTCCGCGCAGGAGCGCGAAGTCGATCACGGCCGGCTCGGCGCGCTCCACACCTGGCACCGCCGCGAGGCGCTGCACGAGCGAGTCCGTCCCGCTCAGCGGGTCGCCGAGAATGGACTCGACCTGCACGTGCTGCCCGAAGCCGACGATCTTGGCCTCGATCTCGCGGCTGAAGCCACGCACGATCATCATGGCCAGCAGGAGCGCGCCCGTCCCGACCGCGACGCCCCCGATGGCCGCCACGACGACGAACCGGAGAAAGCCGCGGCGGCTGTCGCGGCCGCTCGCGCCGCGGAGGTAGCGCAGGGCGACGGTCTGTTCGAAGGAAAGGGGCAAGGCTCGCCGGGGGCTCGCGCCAGTGGGCACCGGGATACCCGGACCGATGGCCACTGGCAGAATGGAACGGGTGCCGTCGGGAAGATCGCCCCTGTGGACGTGCAGCGAGACCCCTCCGAGACGGGAGCACACCCGTAGCTTGGCGGTCCTCTCCCCCATCTGCCACTGGCTACTGGCTCGGCGACGCCGACCCTGGCCAGTGGCGCGCCGCAGGCGCCATCATGAACAACGCGATCGCCACGCCTCCCGCCGCCCTCAACGAGCCCGTCCGCGGCTACGCGCCGGGGAGTCCGGAGCGGGCGTCCCTCCAGTTGGCATACGCCGTGATGGCGGCGGAGACCGCCGAGATCATGCCCGTGATCGGCGGGCAGCGCATCGAGACGGGCACGATGGGGAAGGTTATCGCGCCGCACGAGCACAGCCGGACCGTCGCGACGGTCCACAAGGCGCGCTCCGAGGACGTCGCCGCGGCGATCCAGGCCGCGACCGACGCCCGGCACGACTGGGCGCGGACGCCGTGGACCGACCGGGCTGCGGTCTTTCTCAAGGCCGCCGACCTGCTCGCGGGCCCGTTCCGCGACCGGATGAACGCCGCGACGATGCTCGGGCAGTCCAAGAACGCGTATCAGGCCGAGATCGACGCCGCGTGCGAGCTCATCGACTTCTTCCGGTTCAACGTCCGCTTCATGACCGAGATCTACGCCGGGCAGCCGTTCAGCCCGCCCGGCGTTTGGAACCGCCAGGAGTACCGCGCCCTGGAGGGGTTCGTGTTCGCCGTGACCCCGTTCAACTTTACCTCCATCGCCGGCAACCTCCCCGGCGCGCCCGCGCTCATGGGCAACACGGTCGTCTGGAAGCCCGCCTCGACGCAGCTCCTGTCGGCGCTCGTGATCCAGGAGGTCTTCGAGGCGGCGGGCCTCCCGCCGGGCGTGATCAACCTGCTCCCCGGCGACGGAGCTGACGTCGGCAATGCGGTCGTCCAGCACCGCGACCTCGCCGGGCTCCACTTCACGGGCTCGACGGGCACGTTCAACAGCCTCTGGAAGCTCATCGGCGAGGACGTGGGCCGCTACCGGTCGTACCCGCGCGTCGTCGGCGAGACGGGCGGCAAGGACTTCATCGTCGTCCACGAGAGCGCCGACGCCGACGCCGTGGCGACGGCCATCGTGCGCGGCGCGTTCGAGTACCAGGGCCAGAAGTGCTCCGCCGCGAGCCGCGTGTACGTCCCCGAGGCGCTCTGGCCGGCCATCGAGGCCGAACTCGTGGCGCAACTGGACGAAGTCACGGTCGGTCCGCCGGACGACTTCTCGCACTTCGTCAACGCCGTCATCGACCGCCGGTCCTACGACAAGCTCACGGGCACCATCACGCGCGCCAAGTCTGACCCCGGCGTGCGCGTCGCCCACGGCGGGACGTTCTCGGACGAGACGGGCTTCTTCATCGATCCGACGGTGCTCGTCGTGGACGACCCGCAGTACGTCACGATGTGCGACGAACTGTTCGGGCCGGTCGTGACCATCTACGTCGTCCCGCAGAACACGCCGTGGGAGGAGACGCTCGACCTCGTGGACCGGACGAGCCCGTACGCGCTCACAGGGGCCGTCTTCGCCCGCGACCGGGCCGTCCTCGCCGTCGCCACGGAGCGCCTCGCGGACGCGGCGGGCAACTTCTACATCAACGACAAGCCGACCGGGGCCGTGGTCGGGCAGCAGCCGTTCGGCGGCGCGCGCGGGTCGGGGACCAACGACAAGGCCGGCTCGGCCGTGAACCTGCTGCGGTGGACGAGCCTGCGGACCATCAAGGAGACGTTCACCCCGCCGACGCACTTCTCCTACCCGTTCCTGGAGAAGGGCGCGATTTAACGAGAATGCAATAACGGACCACGTGACCTTTACCAGCCGCCATCATCCCGGAGGGACGCCGCGCGCGGTCGTGCTCCTCCGGGCGCAGGGCGGGATGCTCGCGTGGGCGATGCTCGGCGTGATGACGGTGACGCTCGCGGCCGTCCTTCAGGGCTCGCCCGTGCTGTGGCCCGCGCTCGCCGCCGTCGCCGCGGCGTACGGCGGGTCCGCTCTGCTCGTCCACGGCCGGCTGCGGGGGACGCCGGCGTTCGTCGAGACAGACGGGCCGACCGCGCGGTTGTGGTCCGTGTGGGATGCTTCGGCCCCGCCGCGGCGTCCTGTAGCCGTGGCCGTGTGGGAAGCGCGCCTCGTCCGCGGCGAGCTCGTCCTCAGCCTCGGCGACGCCGTCGAGACGCTCCTACCCGCCGACTGGGCCGAGTTCGACATGCTCGTCGAGGCAATGCGCGAGGCGGCGCGGCAAAAGGCCCTGATCGAGAATGCGTAACGAACATTTGGCCGCTCACCGGCGGCACAGGCGGGAGAGCAAGCTCCCGCGCGACGTCCCCGTGCCGTCCGGCGCTGCGGCGGGGCCGGAGCGGGCTACCGGCCCGGCGGCGGCAGTACGCCGAGTTGACCGAGCATCCCCAGCGCGTCGTTCTGATTCCACCCCTCCACGATCCGCCCCTCAACGACCCGCTCGATGCTCATCCCCGTGACCGTCACCTCACGGCCGGTGGGCGGGATCCCGTTCAACGAGCCCCGGTGCGTCCCGCGCATCGTCAGCCGCACGGCCACGCGGTCACCCTCCGCGACCATGTCCTCGACGGTGAAGCGGGCGTCCGGGAACGCCTCCCGGAAGCCTGCGAACCACGCCCCCCACCCCTCGCGGCTCAGCGGCTCGGCGTTGCCGGGGATGTGGCCCTGGTAGCCGGGGGCGAGAAACGCGTCGCGGGGCGACACGTCGCCGGTGCTCCAGACCTCCTCGAAGAAGCGCCGGACGAGCCGCTTGTTCGCCTCCTCGGTCTCGTCTCGGGCATCAGTAGCCCCCTCTGGTATACGCACCGAGGTGCAGGCTCCGAGCAAGAGGAGGGCGAACGCAGGGACGAGCAGGTTGCGACGTGGCATGGGAGCCCCCCGGTAGGGTAGATGGAGATGACTGACGGGACCGCAGAACAAGGATTGGGCGGAATGAGTCCGCATAACGCCGCGACTGGATCACGATGTGGCGGCGCC
>JANPJI010000251.1:0-5579 GCA_031425425.1 Rubricoccaceae bacterium | reverse complement strand
CGACGACCCCGACCGACCTCCCGGCGCTCACGCTCAAGGCCGAGATCCTCCGCCAGCAGGCGGCGTCGCAGACGGACCTGACGCTCAAGACGGCGACGATCACCGAAATGAACGCGACGGTCCGCCAGGCGATCGCGGTCGATCCCGCCAGCCCCGACGTCGTGGCGGTGCGCACGAACGCCTGGGCCGGGTCGGTCAACCATGGGGCCACGCTCCTCCGCGACCCGTCCGCCCCGACCGGGGCCTCGATCCCGCTCTTTGCCGCCGCGACCGAGTTCATGCCCGACTCGTCGCAGGGCTTCCTCTACCTCGGCCTCGCCCGCTACACGGCCGGCAACGCCGTCGAGGCCATCGAGCCGCTGCGCACGGCCGTGCGTCTGGACCCGTCCGATTCCCAGGCCGCCCTCTACCTCGGGCGCGTGCTGATCCAGGCCGACCAGGGTCCGGCCGGCATCGAGGCGCTGACCGCCGCGACGGCCCGGTTCCCGAACGACGCCGCGCTCCGGTCCGAGCTGCTCAACGCGTACCAGCGGACGGGCCGCGCCGCCGAGGCGCTCACGCTCTACGAGACGGCCCTCCAGTCGCCGTCCGCGACGGACGAGCCGGTGCTGCGCTTCAACTACGGGACGGTCCTGCTCCAGGCGGGCCGCGTGGACGACGCCATCGTGCAGTTCGAGCGCGCCATTGCCCTGGACCCGACCAACTTCGACGCGCACTACAACCTCGGCGCCGCCTTCCAGAACCAGGCTGCGGCCATCAACCGGCGCGCCAACGACGCGACGGACAACGCCGAGAACCGGCGCCTCGTGTCCGAGCGGAACGCGCTCCTGGAGCGGTCGCTGCCGCACTTCGAGCAGGCCCGGACGGTCTCTGCAGAAGGCCCGGACCGGACGGGTGCCTGCACGGCGCTCTTCCAGGTCTACACGACGCTGGGCCGCATCGACGACGCCCGGGCGGTCGCGACCTGCGCCGGCATGTCGATGAACTAGCCGGCCCCCCCGGCATGTGGTCTGTTCCTGGCGGGGACGCGGCGCTCCCGCGTCCCCGCCGTCTGTTTCCCCACCTCCTGTGTCCACGACTCCTCTTCCCGACGACAGCGCTTCCGAGTGGGGCTTCGGCACCCGCGCCGTCCACGCCGGCCAGGCACCCGACCCGTCGACCGGTGCCATCATGACGCCGGTCTACCTCACGAGCACGTATGTCCAAGCCGCCCCGGGCGAGCACCAGGGCTACGAGTACTCGCGCGTCTCGAACCCGACGCGGACCGCGCTCGAAGGCAACCTCGCCGCGCTCGAAGGGGCGACGGAGGCCATCGCGTTCGCCTCGGGCGTGGCCGCGACCGACGCCGTGCTGCGCAGGCTCCGCCCCGGCGACCACGTCGTCGCCTCGAACGACCTCTACGGCGGGACGTACCGGCTCATGCGCCAGATCCACGAGCCGATGGGCATCGCGTTCTCGTTCGTGGACCTCTCGGACGCCGACGCGGCGAGTGCCGCCATGACCGACGCGACGCGCCTCGTGTGGGCCGAGACGCCCACCAACCCGCTGCTGCGCATCACGGACATCGCGGCGCTCGCCGCCGTCACGCAGGCCCGCGGCGTCGCCCTCGCTGTCGACAACACGTTCGCGAGCCCGTACCTCCAGCAGCCGCTCGCGCTGGGCGCGGACCTCGTCGTCCATTCGTCGACGAAGTACATCGGCGGGCACTCCGACGTCGTCGGCGGGGCCGTGATGACGAGCGACGCCGAGTGGGCGGAGCACCTGCGGTTCCAGATAAAGTGCACCGGCGCCGCGCCGAGCCCGATGGACTGCTTCCTGCTGCTCCGGGCCACCAAGACGCTGCACCTGCGCATGGAGCGCCACTGCGCCAACGGCGCGGCCGTCGCCCACTTCCTCCGCGCCCACGCGAAGGTGGCGGACGTCCGCTGGCCGGGCTTCGAGGACCACGTCGGCCACGACGTCGCGAAGCGGCAGATGCGCGATTTCGGCGGCATGGTCTCCTTCACGCTGAAGGACGACGCGCTCGACGCGGCGGTGCGGGTCATGGCCGCGACGCGCGTGTTCGCGCTCGCCGAGAGCCTCGGCGGGGTCGAGAGCCTCGTGTCGCACCCGGCGAGCATGACGCACGGCTCAATCCCCGCCGACGTGCGCCGCGCGGCGGGCCTGCCCGACAGCCTCATCCGCCTCTCGGTCGGCGTCGAGGACGAGGCCGACCTGTTCGCGGACCTCGCCCAGGCGCTCGACGCCTAGGCCGCGCCGCGCGCGCGCCGTAGAGCGAGATTGCTCCTTCTCCCCCTCCCGCCCGATGGAACGCGCCACGCCGAAGCAACGAGTGAACGACACGGCAGTGGCGCGCTTCGAGGCGTGGGCGCTGCCGCGAATGGCCGCCCGCCTGCCCGCCTCGGTCACGCCCGACCGGCTGACGGCGGTCGGCCTCGGCGGGGCGGTCATGACGGCCACAGGCTACCTCCTCGCCGGCCGCGATCCGGCGTGGCTGTGGCTCGCCTCGGCCGGGTTCGTGGTCCACTGGTGGGGCGACAGCCTCGACGGCACGCTCGCGCGCGTCCGCGACATCCGCCGCGAGCGCTACGGCTACTTCGTGGACCAGCTGGCGGACGTGATCGCGGTCCTGCTCATCTTCTCGGGCCTCGGGCTCGGCGGGGCGCTCCGGCCGCTGCTCGCGATGGGCATGGCGCTGGGCTACCTGCTGCTGTTCAACCTCGTCAATATGGTGGCCGTGGCGCGGGGCGTGTACAAGATCTCGTTCGCCGGCGGCGGCCCGACGGAGCTGCGCCTGATGCTGATCGGGGTCAACACGGCCGCGTGGGCGCTGTGGCCGCGCACGTTCCGCGTCGGCGGCGAGGCGTGGGCCCCGTTCGAGCTGTTCGCGCTCGCGGCGATCCCGATCCTGCTGCTGCTCTTCTTCGGGTCCGCCTTCCGCGAGTGGCGCCTGCTGGCCACCCTGGACCCACGCCCGACGCCCGGCGCAGCGCCCGTCGACAGCGTTCAGCCGTCCCGAGAGTCGTCTCCGACGTCTCCATAGGGACGTACAGCGACCAGGCGGTGGGCAGGATTACGCTCCGGCCGGTGCCTCAACCGACACCGCATCGCCAGGGCGAACGGTCCCGCCGGCCAGCACGCGCGTGTACCACCGCGTCTCGCCGGGCACACGAGCGGGCTGGATCCGCTTGAACTCCCCGCCGGCGAACGAGGCGCGGATCGTCTTGCACGGCTCGACCCGCGTCGTGAGCTGGAGCCGCACGGCCGCGCCGACGGCGACGACGTCGCCGGGGCGCAGGCGCGGCCAGTCGAGACCGGCGAGCGTCAGGTTCTCGCCCACGGAGCCGGGAAACACCGGATGGCCTTCGGCGCGGAGCGTCTCGATGAGCTCCAGCGGGAACAGGCACACGGCCCGCTCCGGCCCCCCGTGGATCTTGGTGTAGCGGACGGCGTCGCCCACAAGCCCGTTCCGGCCGACCTCCGCCTGCTCGACGGGCAGCTTCGGGACGCCGCCGCGCGGCGAGACGCTCACCTGGACGACGCGGCCGCTCACCCGCCCACGGTCGCGAGCGTCCCGCGCAGGCGGAGCGACTTCAGCGGCTGCGCCGCGTCCGTCGTCTCCAGCGTGATCGCGACGTCGAACGTGCCGTCCGGCCGCGCGATGAGCGTCGGGTCCTCGACCGTCACGACGATCCCGGCGACATCGCGGGCGAAGATAGGCCGGGCCGGGAAGACGACGTCGGCCGCCGCCCCGGCGCTTGTGCGGACGGCCTGGATGCGGAACGGCACCTCGCCCTGGTTCTGGAACCGGAACGCGTGCTGGACCGCCCCCGACGCGCCCTCGACGACGAACGAGTCGTGCTCGAAGACGAGCGCGCCCTGCGCCGCGCCCCCGCGAGTGAAGCCAGGGATGACGTCGCCGACGATGGTCAGTGTCGTCACTTCCGGTTCCGCGCCCCGCGCGACGACGGTCACGTGCTTCTCGAACGGTCCCGGACGCCCCTCGGAGTGGTACGCGACCACGATCTCGCCCGCAGCGCCGGGAGCGATGGCACCCGTCGGGTACTCGGGCGTCGTGCAGCCACACGACGGGCGGACCTCCGTGAGCGTCACGGGCGCGTCGCCGGTGTTGGTGAACGTGAACGTCGTCGTGACCACGTCGCCCTCGTCGAAGCGGGCAAAGTCGTGGCGCTCGGCCGCGAAGGCCACGCGCCCCTGCGCGAACGCGGGTGCGGCAACTGCGGCGAGGAGGACAGCGGCGAAGAGGCGCATGGGCGGAAACGGGGTCGGGGTGCGGGTCAAGAACGCCGCAAACGGGCGAGGAACGTTCGGAAGTCTTGCAAGACGACTGAGACGGGTTCGCCACCCTCGAATGATAGTACCTGCCCCTCGTACACCATCGGCAGCGTTAAGAGGTCCGCATTGATCAGGCGAACATAGAGACGGCCGGCTTCGTGCCTGTCCGCTGTCACGATACCGTCCATCGCAGGGAGGTTCAAAACGGTCGACTGCTCCACCTCGAACGCAGGAATCTCTCCACGCTCGTAACGGTCGAGCGCGAGCTCGATTCGGCTGATGAGGCTCGCGTTCGACATGGCTGCTCGACCGGGTGGTCAGTACGCCAGCACCTCGCGGGCGGCGGCCAGGACGTTCTCGTCCTGCGGGAGAACCTCCCTTTCGAGCCCGTCGGCGTACGGGATCGAGGAGAACGCCCCGGCGACGCGCCGGACCGGCGCGTCGAGGTGCCCGAACGCCGCGGCGCTGACGTGGGCCGCGATCTCGGCCCCGAAGCCCATGAACTCGTGGTCCTCGTACGCAACGAGCACGCGGCCCGTCTTGCACGCCGAGGCGAGGATCGTCTCGGTGTCGAGCGGCAGCATCGAGCGGATGTCGATGACCTCGACCGAGACGCCCTCCTTTTCGAGCGCGCGCGCCGCAGCGAGCGAGCGGTAGACGATCGCGCCCCACGTGACGATGGTGAGGTCCGTGCCCTCCTTGACGATGCGCGCCTTGCCGAGCGGGACGAGGTAATCCGGTCCGGGCTCCGGGGAGCGCGCCGGCCCCTGGCGGTAGAGCGACTTGTGCTCCAGGAAGATCACCGGGTCGCGGCCGCGGATGGCCGCCTTGAGCAGGCCTTTCGCGTCGGCCGCGGTGGATGGCATGACGACGTGCAAGCCCGGCCAGTGCGAGAACATCGCCTCGACGTTTTGGCTGTGGCACAGCCCGCCGTGGATGTAGCCGCCGCAGGGCATCCGGATGACCATCGGGCTGGCCCACGCGCCGTTCGAGCGGTAGCGCATCGACGCGACCTGGTTGCGGAGCGGCTGCATGCCCGGCCAGACGTAGTCCGCGAACTGGATCTCGATGACGGGCATGTAGCCCGCCGCGGCGAGCCCGCACGCGCTCCCGATGACCGAGTGCTCGGCGAGCGGGCTGTTGAAGCAGCGGTCGCGGCCGTGCTTCTCGGCGAGCCCGCGCGTGGCCGTGAAGACGCCGCCCTTGCCCCCGCCGACGTCCTCGCCGTAGACGAGGACCTTCTCGGAGCGCGCCATCTCCTCGTCGAGCGCGTGGTTGATCGC
>JANPJI010000250.1:0-4651 GCA_031425425.1 Rubricoccaceae bacterium | reverse complement strand
GGCGGCGGCTGCGCCGCGACGCTGAACGCGAGCCGCCGCGGCGCGTCCCACGCGGTGATCGGCTCGACGAAGGCGCCGGTCGAGAACTCGCAGCGGCGGACGGCCCCGACGCCGGCTCCGTCGATGCGGGCGCGCAGCGGGTACGCGATGCCCGTCGCGAAGAGCCAGTCGTCGGGCGCGGGCAGATCCGAGAACGACACGACGTGCGTCCACACGACGGCGGGCGGCGCATCCACGACGATGACGGTCGTCGTGGAAAGGAGCGGCGGGTGGCCGGAGGCGAGGCCCTCGCCAGCGATCAGCAGCGGGAGCACGAACACGGCCGAGCCCGCAACGCGCGGCGCTGCACCGGACACGCCGCGGCGGAGCGTCCACCCGACGATGGCCCCGAGCACTGCCAGCGCCGCGCCGAGCGGGGCCGCCATCGCAAGGCACAGCACGCCCTCGACGGCGATCGCCATCAGGGCGGCCCCGCCGAGCCCGAGCGACAGCAGGCCGACGCCGACGGACTCGCCGAGCCCACGCGCCTCGGCGTGGTTGTACAGCGCCGACGCGACGAGCCCCATCGTGAACGGGACGCCCACGAACAGGCTCCACCCGTACTCGGCGAGGGCCTCGACGGCAACGGCGACGAGGACGGTGCCGAGTACGACGGTCAGCGCGACGCCCGCGGCGGCGCTCCCGAACCGGCTCCGCGGTACCCACCGGTCCAGCGCCGACGCGCTCGCCGGACTCGCGTCGCGGGCGGGGACGGCGCACAGCCCGGCGAACAGGAGCAGGTTCACGACGGGGGCGAAGAACAGCACGACGAGGCCTGGCGCGAGCCCCGCGTCGCGGAGTCGCCGAACCGTCAGCGCCGTCCCGACAGCGACGAACGGCAGTGCGAGCGCCAGCAGCGTCGCGCAGAAGACGGCGTCGGCCCGCGAGAGGGACCCCAGCGGGCCGGCCCCGGCGACGTCGAGGTAGCTCCACGGGTACCACGCGCGGCCGAACGCGAGCCCGCTCACGAGCCGGTCTAGGTTGACCTTGGCCGCGAGCAGGCCGAGGCCCCACAGCGCATACGCCCGCCGGCCGACGTGGCCGCGGAACGAAAACAGGAAGGCGAGAGCGTTCACGGGCGACGGGGCGGGTCCGGCCCGATGGTACGTCCCGAGTCCAGAAACCGCCCCGCTGGCTCGCCTACCGCGCCAGCACGAGCCACTCCCCCACCACCTCGTCCCCATCGACGGCGAACAGCGCGCGCCGCGTCGCGACGGCCACGCAGGCGTGGGTGGGCACCAGGAAGACCGGGTCGCCGACGTCGTAGATGACCCCGCCCGGCGTCTCGACCGTCCCGTGCTCCTCGCTCAGCCGCGGCACCCAGGCGTGCATGTTCACGACCATCGTCCGAGGGCTGTAAAGAACCGCTCCGTAGCCGCGCACCCCCCAGCCGGTGTCCGACGTGAGGACCTTGCGCCCGGCGTCGACAATCACCTGCTCCGTCCCGTCGTCGAAGCGGCGCTTCGACACGACGGTCGCGACGCACAGCAGCGCGCAGTCGCGCAGGTCGACGGCTCCGAGGGCGACCTGCTGCGCGTCGCCGAAGACGTAGTTGCCCGGCCGCCACTCGGTGACGCGAAAGCCGTCGCGCGTCGCCGGCTCGAAGACGGCCATCGTGGGCGTCGAGCCGAGCGACACCTCGGCCGTGGCCGGGTCCAGCAGACCGGCCGCCCCGAGGCGCGCGGCGGCGTCGAGGACTCCGTCGCGCTCGTCGCGCATGGCTCGCCGGAGCGCCTCGACGGGCGTCTCGCCCTCGCGCGGGCCGTCGTAGCTGTGGCCGCCGTGGGTGAGCACGCCGAGCAGGCGCAGGCCGGGCAGAGCGGCGACGGCGGCTCCGAGTGCGACCGCCTCGCCGGGAATCACGCCGCAGCGGTGCTGCCCGGTGTCGATCTCCACGAGCACGCCGACGGGCTCGGCACGCCCAGCGAACGCCTCGGAGGCGAGGCGCCCGCCCGCCTCCGTATCCACGGTGAACGTGACGCGTGTGCCGGCGTCGAGGAGTGCCGCGATGCGGTCGAGCTTCTGCGGGCCGGCGACGGGCGTGGCGAGGCGCAGGTCGCGGAATCCCGCCGCGACAAACGCCTCGGCCTCGTCGAGCGTCGCGACCGTGAGGCCGCGTGCGCCGCGGTCCGTCTGCATCCGCGCGATCTCGGCCGTCTTGTGCGTCTTGGCGTGCGGGCGCAGGGCGACGCCGGCCGCGTCGGCGCGCGCCTGCATCCGGTCCAGGTTGGCCGCGAGTCGCACCGCGTCGACAAGAAGGGCGGGCGTTGGGAGGTCGGAGACGAGCACGGGCGCAAGAGGGTCGGGAGTTGTCCAAGATCGCCCCCGTGTATCGGCACACGAGCGCGAGTCCGGTGTCGCGAGCGCTACGAGGCACCCACTGCCGAGGCGCGGCGGACGTCGCCCGGCGTGCGGCCGGTCCACCGCTTGAAGGCTCGCCCGAACGAGGCCTCGCTCTCGTACCCGACCCGCTCGCCGACGTGTGCGACGGGCAGGTGTCCGCCTGCGAGCAGCCGCGCCGCGGTGTACACGCGCCACCGCGCGACGTGCTGCATCGGGCTCTCGCCGACGGCCGCGCGGAATCGGACGGCGAAGGCGGACCGCCCCAGACCCGCCTCGCGGCCCAGCGCCTCGACGGTCCACGGGCGCTCCGGTGCCCGCTGGATCGCGTGCAGCGCGGGCCCGACGTGCGCGTCGGCGAACGCGCCGAGCCAGCCCGGAGCCGACGCGTCTGCGAGCGCGGCGCGGACGGCCTGGATGAACAGAACGCTCCCCAGATGACCCATCACGGTCGCCGCGCCCGGACGCCCGCTCCGCGATTCGCAGGCGATGAACTGGAGGGTGTTGGCGAGCCATGGCGTGCCGTCGTGCATCGCGCCGCGGAGGACGAGGACCGGCGGGAGGGCGTCGAGGACCGGGTGCGGCACAGCGTCGTCGAACACGATCCCGCCGCACACGAGGACGGTCCGTGGGCCGGAGCCGTCGTTCCTCAGGACGCCCGAGGCGTCCGGCGGGTACCGGGCGAGGAGGTCGGCCACCGGCGGTGCCGCTCGCCCGGGCGCATCGCGGAACGACGCGGCGACTCCGTGCGGGAGCACGGCGAGGTCGCCGGATTCCAGCGTCTCGGTCACGCCGCTCACGGTGAGCACGCAGCGCCCGGTCTCGACGATGTGGAAAGTGGCTGCAGCCGTGTCGTCGGTAAGCCCCCACGGGGCGGCGAGTTCGCTTCGGAAGAGGAAGACGCCGCGCGGGCGCAGAGCACCGAGCGCGCTGTCGATGGGGTCGCGGAAGGCGGAGAGTTCCACAGGTGGAGCCGGACGATCTGCACAAACATACGGCCTGCGGAGCATGGATCATCCGGGCGACTCGCCCGACGTTGCCCCTCCACACTCCCCGCATCTCGTGTCCATCGCACTCACCACCCCGACCGGCCACATCGGCTCCGCAATCGTCCGCCACCTTCTCGACGCCGGCCGCGACGACCTCATCCTCCTGGTCCGCGACGCCACGAAGCTGCCCGCCGACGTCCGCGGACGCGTCGAGACGCGCGAGGGCGTGTTGCAGGACGCAGGCTTCGTCCGCGAGGCGACGGCCGGTGCCGACGCCCTGTTCTGGCTCTCGCCCAACGACTGGACGGCCCCCGTCCTGACCGACTGGTACGACGCGCTCGCGGCGTCCGCGAGCGGGGCTGTCGAGGCCAACCGGATCGGCCGAGTCGTCCACCTCTCGTCCGAAGGCGCACAGGACCGGGTCGGGCTGGGTCCCGTGAGCGGCCTCGGCCGCATCGAGGAGGCCCTCGACGCGACCGGCGCGGCCGTCCGCCACCTCCGCCCGACGTTCTTCATGGAGAACTTCGCGGAGCAGCTCGGAGCCATCGCCCACACCGGCGCGGTCTACTTCCCGGCCCCGCCCGAGACGACCACTGGCATGATCGCGACCCGCGACATCGCCGAGCGGGCGGCGGGCCTGCTCGCCGACCCGTCGTGGAGCGGCCGCGTCGTCGTCGCACTCCACGGCCCCGCGGACCGCTCGTATGCCGACGCGGCGGCCGTGATCGGGCAGGCGCTCGGGCGCGACGTGGCGGCCGTCGAGGTGCCGGCCGATGCGCTCGTGGCCCAGTTCGTCGGGATGGGCGCGAGCCCTGACTATGCGGCCGGGCTGGTCCGGCTGTACCAGAGGATCGGGTCCGAGGGGTACGCGCTTGAGCCGCGCACAGGCGAGACAACGACCCCCACGACGCTCGAAGCATACGTCGCGGACACTCTCCGGCCGGCGTTCGCCGCGATGCCCGCGCCGGATGCGTCCCCTGTCAGTGCCTGACCTGGAGGCGGGCCTCCCGGCTGACCCGCGGTGTCACCGAACGAGCGTGAGGCCGCGCGTCGCGCTCTGACCGCAGGCCTTCGCGCGGACGGTGTCGCGGCCGGCCGCGAGGCCCGCGGCGTCCCACACCAGCGCCGTCACGCCAGCACCGCGGCGGCCCTCGGCGAGGACGGCCACGCGGCGGCCGGCCGCTACGAACACCACCACCGTGACGTCCGACGCGACGGCGTGGGTGAGCCGGAGGGCGGTCCGCGACGCGAACGGGTTGGGTCCGGCGAGGTCGAGCGCGAGC
>JANPJI010000249.1:0-1574 GCA_031425425.1 Rubricoccaceae bacterium | reverse complement strand
TGGAGCCTGGCGCTGGAGGAGCAGTTTTACCTGCTGTGGCCCTTCGCCGTCGTGGCGCTCGGCGTGCTCGGGGCGCGGCGGACGGCCATCGCCGTGGTCGTGCTCGCGCCGCTCTCGCGCGTGGTCACGTACGCGCTCTGGCCGGAGGGGCGCGGCTACATCGGGATGATGCTCCACACGGCGGCCGACGGCATCCTCGTCGGGGCCGTGGTCGCGCTCGTCGAGGGCGAGCCGTGGTTCGAGCGGTCGGTCGGGTGGCTGCGGAGCGGGATCGTGCCGGCGCTCGCGTTCGGGCTCGCGTTCGTCGTGTCGCCCATTCTGGCCGCGCGGTTCGGCGGAGCGTATTCGCTCCCGGTCGGGATGACGCTGGAGTCGATCTGCGTGACGATCCTGCTCGTGTGGGCGGTGCGGTACCCCGCGACGCGCGTCGGGCGTGTGCTCAACAGCCGCCCGCTCGCGGCCGTCGGCGTGCTGTCGTACAGCCTGTACCTGTGGCAGCAGCTGTTCCTGTCGCCCTACGAGACGCCGTTCACGTTCGCGTTCCCGCTCAACGTCGTCGCGGCGGTCGCGGCGGCGACCGCCTCGTACTGGCTCGTCGAGAAGCCGTTCATGCGGCTGCGCGGGCGGCTGCGCCGTCGCGAGCCCGCCCTGGCTCCGGTCTAGCCGCCGCGCCTCGGCCGGCTATTGCGACGTGTAGACGGCGAACTCGTCGCGGCGCGCGTGCAGGTTGAGGGCGATCGCCAGCATCGTCGTGTTGGCCAGCAGGGCCGAGCCGCCGTACGAGATGAACGGCAGCGGGATGCCGATGACCGGCATCAGCCCGATCGTCATGCCGACGTTGATCAGGATGTGGACGAGGAAGATGCCCGTCGCCCCGGCGACGAACAGGCGCGGGAGCGCGAAGCCGGCCTGCGCGCCGAGGCTCGCCAGCCGGATCAGCAGCACGCCGAACAGCACGAGCAGCGTCATCGTGCCCACGAACCCGAACTCCTCGCCGATGACGCAGAAGATGAAGTCCGTCGAGTTCTCGGGGATGTAAGCGAGCTGCGTCTGCGTCCCGTTCGTGAAGCCCTTGCCGAAGAGGCCACCCGACCCGATGGCCGCCTTGGCTTGGATGATGTGGAAGCCGGCCCCGTAGCGGAACGACTCGGGGTTGTTGAAGGCCACGATGCGGTCGATCTGGTGCGGCTGGAGCACCTGGAACAGCATCAGGTGCGCCGCGACGGCCACGCCGGCTGTCGCGGCGAGCATGCCCGCGGCCATGCCCTTCGAGCGCGTCCACACGAAGAACGCGGCCGTCGCGGCGAGGGCGAAGACGGCCGCCAGCAACGGGCTCCCGATGACGAGGTACACGGCCACGGCCGGGGCCGCCAGCAGCGCCATCGCCGGCAGCGGCACGGCCCCGCTCCAGAACAGCATCACCGGCACGAGGGCCAGGTACACGAGCGCCGTCCCGGTGTCGTTGGCCGCCAGCAGCAGGCCCACCGGGATCAGCAGCAGCACCGCCGCGCCGACGAGACGCACCCAGCTCCCCTGCCGCGCCTCCTTCGTGGACAGCAGGGCCGTCACCGCGA
>JANPJI010000248.1:0-1722 GCA_031425425.1 Rubricoccaceae bacterium | reverse complement strand
GTCGTGCTGGCGGGCCAGTCCAACATGGCCGGGATGTTCGCCCCCGAGGCGGCCGACACGGCCGCGGCACCGGGCGTGTGGATGTTCGACGACGACGCGGGCTGGGTGCCCGCGCGCGAGCCGGTTCACCGGACGGGCGGCGTCGGTCCCGGCGTGGCGTTCGGACGGGCGCTCGCCGCGGAGGGTGCCCCCGTCGCGCTCGTCCCGTGCGCCGTCGGCGGGACGTCGGTGGCGCAGTGGACGGGCGGGCGCTGGCGGCGGCGGCCGCCGTTCCGCGTGCGCCCGTACGCCGACACCTGCGCCGGGCGCGTGCGCCGCGCAACGGGCGGCGCGACAGTCGCCGCGCTGCTCTGGCACCAGGGCGAGACCGAGGCGCTGCTGGGCCGGACCGACTACGCGGCGGCGGCCGGGGCACTCCTCACCGACCTCGCGCGCCGCACAGACGCGCAGTGCGTGCTTGGGGGCGAGCTCGTGGCGGTCGATACCCCCGGCGCTGCGGCCGTCCGCGCGGCGCAGCGGGCGCTGTTCGGGCCGGGCCTCGTGCCCGCGGCCGACCTCCCGCTCGCCAACGATGGCCTCCACCTGACCCCTGCGAGCGCCCGTGCGCTCGGCCGCCGCTACGCCGCCGCGCTCCGCGCCGGCCGGTGCGCCCCGATCCGATGACCCCGCCGTCCCCCCCCGCGCCGTCCGGCCGCATCCCGAGCCTCGACGGGCTCCGCGCGCTCTCGATCGCGCTCGTCGTCGTGGACCACGCCTCGAAGACGCTCCCGTGGGACGGCCCGGCGCTGCGGGCGTTCACGCTCGTCTTCGGCAACGGGCACCTCGGCGTGGCGGTGTTCTTCACCATCAGCGGCTACCTCATCACGCGGCTGCTGCGGCAGGAGTGCGAGCGGACCGGCGGCATCGACCTGCCCGCGTTTTACGCCCGGCGCACGATCCGCATCTTCCCGGCCTTCTACGCCTACATCGCCGTCGTCGCGGCGCTGACCGCGGCCGGCGTGCTCGACGTGGCGTGGCCCGACACCGCCGCCGCGGCGACGTACCTCTGGAACTACAAGCATGTTGCCCTGAGCGATCTGTCGCGGGACGGGTGGTGGTTCCTCGGGCACACGTGGAGCCTGTCGCTGGAGGAGCAGTTTTACCTGCTGTGGCCCTTCGCCGTCGTGGCCCTCGGCGTGCTCGGGGCGCGGCGGGCGGCCATCGCCGTGGTCGTGCTCGCGCCGCTCTCGCGCGTGGTCACGTACGCCCTCTGGCCCGAGGGGCGGGGCTACATCGGGATGATGCTCCACACGGCGGCGGACGGCATCCTCGCCGGGGCCGTGGTCGCGATGGTCGAGGGCGAGCCGTGGTTCGAGCGGGCCGCCGGGTGGCTGCGGAGCGGGCTCGTGCCGGCGCTCGCGTTCGGGATGGCGTTCGTCGCGTCGCCCGTGCTGGCGGCGCGGTTCGGTGGAGCGTACGCGCTGCCGGTCGGGATGACGCTGGAGGCGCTCTGCGTGACGGTCCTGCTCGTGTGGGCCGTGCGGCACCCCGCGACGCGCGTCGGGCGCGTGCTCAACAGCCGCCTGCTCGCGGCCGTCGGCGTGCTGTCGTACAGCCTGTACCTGTGGCAGCAGCTCTTCCTCGCGCCCTTCGCGACGCCGCTGACGTTCGCGTTCCCGCTCAACGTCGTCGCGGCGGTCGCGGCGGCGACCGCCTCGTACTGGCTCGTCGAGAAGCCGTTCA
>JANPJI010000247.1:0-1905 GCA_031425425.1 Rubricoccaceae bacterium | reverse complement strand
CCCTCAGCGGGGCCGATGCGGCCCTGTTCTCGCTCGGCGCATCGACGCCGGCGCTTCCCGCCACGCTCGGGCCGAACCAGACGGTGACGTTCCCCGTCACATTCGCTCCACCGTTCCAGGCGACGGGAGCAAAGACGGCTTCGCTCGACATCTCGTATAGCCTTGACGGTGGTGCGACCCCGGCGACCGGCTCGCGTGTCCTCAACGGCACGGCGGATGCTGGCAATACGGCGATCAGCAACAGCACGACCAACACGGCCGGCTACGCCTTCCGCAACACTATCACGGGCGTCTGCACGGCCGCATCGACGGTGACCGCGCCGGGAACGGCGTTCGTGCCGCTCACGGGGCACTCGAAGGTCGTGACGCTGACGAGCGGCACCACCGACGACGGCTTCTTCACCATCGACATGACGACGCTCGACGGGCTCATCACCGGCCAGAGCGTCCGGTTCTTCGGAACGACGTACGAGAGCCTCTTCATCGGGACCAACGGCTACGTCACGTTCGGGGCCGGGGCGACCACGTTCAGCCCGGTTCTGCCGCTGGCGACGGGCGGCGGAATGGCCGCGGCCGTCTTCACCGACCTCGACATCGGGACGGCCTACGCGGCCGACAACACGGGCGTCGGCGGCGCGCCGGGCCTCTGGTACGGTGCCACGGACACCGACAGCGACGGCGACAACGAACTTGTCGTGACGTGGTGGCACGTCTACGACCAGGGGTCGTCGTCGGCGATCTACCCCTCAGCGACGGCGCGCTTCGTCACGACGCAGCTCATCGTCCATGACGGCGGCGTCGCCAACCGCGAGGACCGCTTCGAGGTGCGGTACCCGGTGGGCAACGACGCCAACGGCGTCCCCTTCCGGCAGAACACGAACCAGGGAGGGTTCGTCGACGCCGGCGGCGTCGCCATCGGGCTCTCGAACCCGCTCGGGACGGCCTCGTCCGAGTACCGCGACAACGCGGTGGGCGGGCCGGTCTACCCCGGCGGCGGGGCCGGCGGCTTCACGTTCGAGGCCGAGACGCAGGCGACGGCGACGGGCGGCATCGGCTACCGCATGATGGGCTCGCCGCTGGCCACGGGCGCCGGCAACGTGATGACCGTCGGCCGGCTCGCCGGCATGAACCTCGTCCAGTCGGTCGTCGGCCAGTACCCCGGCTACGCCTTCGACAACCTGTTTACAGGCTACGCCGGGACGATCCCCGCCCCGCCGGCGACGAACTACGTCGCCGCGGCGAACGTGACCGACGTGCTCGCCCCGGGCCAGGGCTTCTTCTGGCGGCTCTACAACCAGGACATCACCCCGAACCCGGCCAACGACGGCGGCGGGACGAGCCGGAGCTTCGCGCTCCCGATGCCGCTCCAGAGCACCGGCGTCGCGAACACGACCAGCGCGACGCGCACGCTCAACGTCCTCTCGGCGACGAACGACGGCTTCACGATGCTCGCCAACCCGTTCCGCACCTCGCTCAACGTGGCCTCGGCGACCGTCGCGACGTGGACCGGCGGGGCGACCCTCGCCAGCGCGGTCGTGCAGACGTGGGACCCGAACGCGGGGGCCGGCGCGGGCTCGTACGTCTCGGCCCCGTCCTTCCCGACGCCCGACATCGCGACGGCGTGGCAGGGCTTCTGGGTCGAGAACAACACGTCGGTCAGCCTCGTCATCCCGACGTCGGCGCAGGTCACCGGCGGCACGTTCGTCGGGCGCCCGGCGGACTCGACGGCGGCCGTCGTCGCCTTCCGCCTCGACGGCACCGACGCCGCGACGGGTGCGCCGACCGTCGACCTCGCCGCGGCCCTCGCCGTCTCGGCCGAGATCGCTTCGGACGGCTGGGACCTTTTCGACGCCTCGAAGCTGGCCCCGCTCGCCTCGACGTACGCCACGGTCGGCACCGGGTTCG
>JANPJI010000246.1:0-4518 GCA_031425425.1 Rubricoccaceae bacterium | reverse complement strand
TGCCGGTCCACAGCGCCGGCACGGCGAAGCCGTCGAGCGGCATGGCCGCGACGGGCCGCCCGTCGAGCCACACCTGCGCCGCCTCGGGGTCCGACCCGAGCGCGATCAGCTCGACGGGCCACGTCCGCGCCGCACAACTGTTGACGACGCCGTAGACGGCCTCGACGGTCGCGAAGCGGACGCTGCTGGACAGCCGGGCACCGAGCGGACGGAGGTCGAGCGTGAGCGTCTCGCGGGCGACGCGGAGCCCGCCGAGCGCGGCCGTGGGCTCGCCGGCGGGCGTGCCAGGCTGAAGCGGAGGCACCTGCCCGGCCTGCGCCCGCGCCGCCTGCACGGGTGCGGCGAGCCCGACGAGCGCGACGAGGAGGGCGGCCGTGCGCACGGTTCAGCGGCCGCCCGGCGCGGGCGGCGAGGCGGGGATGCGCGGGACGGCCTCGCCGGGCTCGCCCTCGCCCGGCGGGAGCGCCCCGCAGAGGCGGTCCAGCCACGGCCGCACGTCCTGGATGTCCAGCCCGACCGCCGCGACGTCGGCCGAGACCTCGGTGGTGGCCTCGTCGGCCCGCGCGGCGTCCCATGTCTCGCCGACGCGCGGCGGGACGTAGCGGAAAACCGACTCGCCGGTGCGGGCCGGACCCTCGAAGAGGCCCGACAGCTCGACCGGCGCGCCGCCCCGCGGCGTGAGGATCGTGAAGCCGTGCCGGATCGTCCGCGCCGCCACGGTCGCACAGCCGGGACGCATCCGGTAGACCGCGTGGGCGTCCACGGCCGCCGGGGGGGCGCTGCTGAAGACGTTCGCCACGGCCGCGCCGACGCGCCCGCAACCTGCAAGCGCGACGCCCGACACGATCACGGCAGCGGCGAGAAGGACGGATCTAGTAGACATCGCCGCGTTCGCCCCGGATGAGGTACGTGTCGCCCGACGGGACGATGTCCAACTCGACGTAGGCGCGGCCCGAGCGCTCGCCGCCGGGGCCGCCGCCGACGGCGAACGTGTAGTCGAACCGGACCGTCGCGGCTCCGCTGCCGGTGCTGGAGAGGACGCGGACCGGCCCGGCGAGCGCGTACCGCCGGTCCGGGAAGCGGCGGTAGTAGGCCTCCTTGTCGACGGAGACGGTCTGCGCGTCGACGCGGCCGAGGTTGTAGTAGCGGACTGTCGTCGCGTAGAGCCCGACCACGTTCGAGGCCGCGTCGTCGGTCTGCCGAGCGAGGTAGTCGCGGGCGAAGGCCTCGTGCTCGGCCCGCGCCACCGGCGCGGGGGCCGGGCTCGGCGCGGGGCGCGGATCGGGTGCCTGGGCTGGAACCGGGGTGCGGCGCGGGGGCGCTTCGAGCCCGTCCGCGCCGTCCACGCCGTCCGCCTCCCGCTCGGCGTCGCGCGTGCGTGCGTCGTCGGTTGCCCGAGTGCCGTCGTCGTCCACGCGGACCGGCGGGGCCTCTTCGATGACGCTCGGGCGGAAGCCGTCGCCGTCGTCGGCGAGCGAGCCGGGTGGGCGCTCGGGGCCGACGGCCGGGGCCGCGGCGGGGGCCTCGGCGAGGCGCGCATCGCGGGCCGGGACGTACACCAGCAGGTAGTAGCCGACGACGGCGACGAGCGCAACGAGCGCCACGAGGGCCGCGATCAGAAGCGGGCGGTTGTCCGGCTGGATGGGGCCGCCCGGCAACCGCCCCGGCGGCGGGTACGCCGGCGGGTACGCGGGTGGCGCGACGGGCCGGCCGGCGGGGTCGTTGCTGTAGGTCGGCATCAGACGTGGCGCTCGGCGTGGTACGACGAGCGCACGAGCGGGCCGGACTCGACGTGGTCGATCCCGAGCGCCTCGCCGGCCACCTTGTAGGAGCGGAACTCGTCCGGGTGGACGAACCGCTCGACGGGCAGGTGGTGGCGCGTGGGCTGGAGATACTGCCCGATCGTCATCACGTCGACGCCCGTCGCGGCGAAGTCCGCCATGAGCGCGTGGACCTCCGCCTCGGTCTCGCCGAGGCCGACCATGATGCCGGACTTGGTGCGGAGGCCGTGCTCGGTCTTCGCCATCCGGAGCACGTCCAGCGAGCGGCGGTAGTCGCCCTGCGGGCGGACGCGGCGGTAGAGACTCGGGACCGTCTCGACGTTGTGGTTGAGGACCTCGGGGCGCGCCTCGAAGACGGTTTCGAGGGCGGGCCGGAGGCCGCGCATGTCCGGGATGAGCACCTCGATCGTCGCCCCGAGCCCGTGGACGCGCCGGATGACCTCGGCGAAGATCGGCGCGCCGCCGTCCTCGCGGTCGTCGCGGTTGATGGACGTCACCACGACGTGCTTGAGGCCCATCAGGCGGGCGGCGTCCTCGACGCGCCGCGGCTCGTCCCAGTCGAGGTCCTTGTGCTCGGGGCGGCCCGTGAGGACGGCGCAGAACGAGCACGACCGCGTGCAGACGTTGCCGAGGATCATGAACGTCGCCGTGCCGGCCGTCCAGCACTCGCCCATGTTGGGGCACCGGGCGGACGAGCAGACGGTGTGGAGCCCGTGCGTCTCGATTGTCTTCTGGACCTCGCGGAAGGTGTCGCCGTAGGGCAGCTTGACGCGCAGCCAGTCCGGCCGCCCCCCGGGCCGGTTGCTCTGGGCGGGGCGCTGCACGACGGGCAGCTCGAGCGCGAACCCGTCGCCCGAGGCGTCGTCGGCCGTGACGGCCGGTGCGGCGGCCTGGAGGCGGACCTCGCCGGGCCGGCGGGGCGTCGCCGTGGAACGGACGGCGGGACGGAGCGTGTCGGCCATCGAGAAAGACGCGTGGCGCGGGAGGTTTGCCCGAAAGGTACTGCTGCAGGCGCGGCGGCCCCGGCGCGCCGGAGGCTCGTTCTTCGCGAGATGCGGGCGTCGGTGCGTCGGCAAAGCGCTTCCGGAGAGAGGCGGGCGGGTATCTTGCCGGCACCTGCGCCTGATCGGCGCGACGCCTCCGCGGCCGGGCCGCGGACCCACGCCTTCCCGGTCCCCCGTATGCAAATCGCTGCGCCCGCCGCCCACCTTCCCGCCGCCGCCGACGTCCACGGCATCCTGGACCGCCACCTGCTCGCCGACGGCTACCCGTTCGTGCTCGACATGCAGGGCAGCCGCCCGGGAACGCTCCGCGACGCGGCGACCGGCCGCGACTTCGTGGACCTGTTCACGTTCTACGCGTCGTCTGCACTGGGCATGAACCACCCGGCGCTCGCCGGCGACAGCGACGACGCGCAGGCCTTCCGCGAGCGGCTCCTCGACGCGGCCCTCAACAAGGTCGCCAACTCGGACGTGTACACGCCCCACATGGCGCGCTTCGTGGACACGTTCAGCCGCGTCGGCATCCCCGCCGAACTCCCCCACGCCTTTTTCGTCGACGGCGGCGCGCTGGCGGTCGAGAACGCACTCAAGGTGGCCTTCGACTGGAAGGTGCGCCTGAACGCGCGCCGCGGGCTCGGCGAGAACCTGGGGCAGCAGGTGCTGCACCTCCGCGAGGCGTTCCACGGGCGGAGCGGCTACACGATGTCGCTCACGAACACGGACCCCGCCAAGACGGCCCGCTTCCCGCAGTTCGACTGGCCGCGCATCGACACGCCGAAGGTCCACATGGACGGCCCGGTCGAGGCGCGCGAGGCGGCCGCCGTCGCGCAGGCCGAGGCGTTCTTCCTCGCCCGCACGCACGACATCGCGGCCATCGTCGTGGAGCCGATCCAGGCCGAGGGCGGCGACAACCACCTCCGGCCGCAGTTCCTGCAGGAGCTCCGCCGCCTCGCCGACGAGAACGACGCCCTGCTCGTGTTCGACGAAGTCCAGACGGGCGTCGGCCTCACGGGCACCTTCTGGGCCTACCAGGGCCTCGGCGTCGTGCCGGACGTGGTCGCCTTCGGCAAGAAGACGCAGGTCTGCGGCATCCTCGCCGGCCCGCGCGTGGACGAGGTCGAGGAGAACGTGTTCTCACAGTCCAGCCGCATCAACTCGACGTGGGGCGGCAACCTCGTCGACATGGTCCGCTTCGACCGCATCTTGGAGGTCATCGAGGCGGACGACCTCGTGGGCAACGCCTGGCGCACGGGCGGCCACCTGATGGCCGGCCTGGAGCGCCTCGCGGACCGCTTCGAGGGCGTCACCTCGCCCCGCGGCCGGGGCCTCATGTGCGCCTTCGACCTGCCCGACGGTGCCGCGCGCAACGCGGTGATCGCCCGTGCCTACGACCTCGGCGCGATCGTCCTCGGCTGCGGCCCGCGCACCATCCGCTTCCGCCCGGCCCTCTGCGCCACGCCGGCCCAGATCGACGAGGGCCTCGCGATCGTCGAGCAGGCCCTCACCGACACGCTCCACGCCTGATGCCCGTCACCAAGACCACGCCGGTCCAGGTCCCGGGTCCGGGCGGCAAAACGATCCACGAGCACGTCGGACACGTCGCGAGCGGCACGGCCGGGCTGTCGGTCGCCCACATGGTCGCCCCGCCGGGCTGGAGCGAGCCCGCCCAGACGCCCGCCTTCGACGAGGTCACGGTCGTGCTCCGCGGCACGATGCGCGTCGAGCACGCCGGTGGG
>JANPJI010000245.1:0-4244 GCA_031425425.1 Rubricoccaceae bacterium | reverse complement strand
CTTCTTCAACGGCGCGGACGGGCTCGACGCGCAGGTCGCGGCGGGCAACGACGCCATCGACCCGCGCGAGATCTCGACGATCCGCCACGCCAAGTGGGACCCGTACATCGTCCGCGTCGGCCGCTACGGCCCGTACGCCGTCGGGCCGGACGAGGAGAAGCGCGGCTCGCTCCCGCCGGACGCCGCCCCCGCCGACGTCACGCGGGAGGACATTGAGGCGCTCCTGGACGCGGGCGGCGACGAGCGCGTGGTCGGCATCCACCCCGAGGCCGGCCTCCCGATCCTGCTCAAGCAGGGGCCGTACGGCCCGTACGTCCAGCTCGGCGACGACGAGGAGCTTCCCCCGGGCACGAAAGCGGCCAAGGGCGCGCCGAAGCCCAAGCGCGCCTCGCTCGCCAAGGGCACGCCGCTCGACGCCGTCGACCTCACGATGGCGGTCGACCTGCTGCGCCTGCCGCGGACGGTCGGCGAGCACCCCGAGACGGGCAAGCCGATCCTCGCCAACCTCGGCCGCTTCGGCCCCTACGTCCAGCACGAGCGCACGTTCGCGAGCCTCAAAGCCGGCGAGGACGATGTGCTCACGGTCACGCTGGAGCGCGCGCTCGACCTCATCGCCAACAAGGCGCGCAAGAACGAGCCGCTCCGCCGCCTCGGCGATCATCCCGTGACGGGCTCGCCGGTCGAGGTCTTCGAGGGCCGCTACGGGGCCTACGTCAAGCACGAGAAGACGAACGCGACGATCCCGAAGGAGATCGACAAGGACGCGCTCACGCTGGACGAGGCGGTGATGCTGATCACCGAGAAGGACGGCGCACCAGCGACCCCGAAGAAAGCCGCGGCCAAGAAGCCTGCCGCGAAGAAGCCGGCGGTCAAGAAATCGGCTGCGAAGAAGCCTGTGGCCAAGAAGCCTGCGGCTCGAAAGGCACCGGTCAAGAAGACCGCCCCCGAGGCGACCCCGAGTCGCCTCCGCAATGCCTCCTGACAGCGTCCCAGCGTCAGCGTCTGTTCGTGCGCCTCGGTAGACCGGAGGCAGTCCACGTGCAGACCATCTATGGCCTATGAACTTGTCATCCTGAACTCGATTCAGGATCTGTCTTGCTCGGCGCACTCCGAATAACGGCGGATCCTGAAGCAAGTTCAGGATGACAGGAGTCTGGGATTCGCGCGTCGTGTGCCCATCGATGCATCGCTCGCCGCGGTGATTAATGGAGTGCGAGCGTCTGTTCTCAGTCGATGTCCTCGACGGGCGCGTCTGGGTCGTCCGGCCGGCCGATCGTCCGCCACCGCTTGCGGCGCGTGTTCTTGTGCTCCACCTCGACTGTCTCGAGGATGCCGATGTAGCTCGCGTAGCGCTCCGGCGTGATCTCGCCCGCGTCGACGGCCGCGATGACGCAGCAGCCGGGCTCGTGGACGTGCGTACAGTTCGGGAAGCGGCAGTCCGGCAGGAACGGGCGGAACTCGACGAAGTAGCCGCCGAGCTCGGTCGGGGACATGTCCCAGATGCCGAACTCGCGCACGCCCGGCGTATCGGCCACCCAGCCTCCAGACGCCTCGTAGAGGGTGGCGAAGGTCGTCGTGTGGCGGCCCTTCTGCGTCTTCTCGCCGATGTGCGACGTCCGCAGCCCGAGCCCGGGCTCGACGACGTTGAGCAGGCTAGACTTGCCCACTCCCGACGGTCCCGAGACGACGCTCACGCGGCCCGAGAGCGCATCGCGAAAGACGTTCACGCCCTCGCCGGTCTCGGCGCTCGTGAGCAGGACCGGGTACCCGATGTCGCGGTAGAGCCCGGACCAGAAGGCCATCGCGTCCTGTGCACGCGGCTCCTCGGCCATCAGGTCCGTCTTGTTCAACACGAGTCCGGCCGCGACGTGCCGCGCCTCCGCGGCCACGAGGAAGCGGTCCACGAAGCCCGAGTTGAACTTGGGGCCGAAGACCGACTGCACGCACCACGCCATGTCCACGTTGGCCACGATGACATGCTCGCGGACGGCCCCGCGGCTGCCGGCGGCGCGCCGCGAGAGCTGGTTGTGGCGCGGCCGGATAGCGGTCACGAGAGCCGTCTCGTCGTCCTCCATCCGCAGCTCGACGCGGTCGCCGACGGCCAGCGGGTTGGTCTCGTCGATGTCGAGCGCGTCGAGGCGGAAGCGGCCGCGCGCGCGGGCACGCACGTCGAGCCCGTCGTCGGTGCGGACGTTGTACCAGCTGCCGGTGGACCGGATCACGAGGCCGTCGACGACCCGAGGAGCGGGCTTCGATGGGCTGGTCGCGGCAGGGGAGGGCACCGAATCGGTCTTGGCGTTCGAAGGGTCGAGCATCAGGTCGGGGTGAAACTCCGGTTCGGGGGGGCCGTCAAACGCGGCCGAACGCTTCCGGCTCCACGCCGCCCTCCAATGCCAAACTCGCCCCGTCCTCCCTTCGACGACGTTCGCGCCGCCTTCGACCGCCTCGCGACGCCGGACAAGGTCGCCTTCGTCGTCGAGGCCACGTTCGACACCATCGGCCAAGCCCTCGGTGAAACCGGCCGTCGGGTCTCCGACGCCGTCGCGTCCTTCGATGTCGACGCGCTGTTCCGGATGGACGGCACGCCTGACGCGTCGTCGGCTGCCGCACCGCCACCGCCCGGCGCTCCGCCACCGCGGCCGAAGCGCACGCCGCGCCCACCGCGTCCGAGCGTACCGCCCACGGACGATGGGCCGACGGCGAACTGATGGACCGCTGGATCGAGAAATTCGAGCGGGCCGGCGTCGCTGGCCGGCTCGGTCTGCTGACCGGCGGGGCCGTGCGCCTCGCCGCGGACGCGGCCGAAAAGGTGCTAGACCGTGCCGCGACCATCGCCGTCGACGCCCGCGACGCGTTCCGCAAAGAGATGGACCCGAACGTGTCCGATGCGAAGGTTCTCGAAGAGACGGACGAGCCTAGGCGCACGCGCTAGTTCAACACCGGAACGGTCGTCGAGCCCTCGAAGCCGGGGTATTCGATGATCCCGACGAGGTTGCCGAACGGGTCCAGGACCGTCGCGGCACGCAGGTCGCCGCCGACGCTGTGAGGGGCCTCGTCCACGGTCGCGCCGTGGGCGAGGAGCCGGTCGAACGCCTCGTCCGCGTTGTCGACGCGCCAGTAGGCCAGCGTCCCGCCGCGCCCGGCCGCCGCCTCCGTCGGCACGAGGCCGAGCTCGTACGGGCCGACGTGGAAGCCGACGTAGTAGGGCTCGATGAAGTACGGCTCCCCGACGATGCCAGCGTACCACGCCCGGGCGAGGTCGAGATCGGGGACGGCGTAGACGACGGTCGGCAGAGCAGTGAACATCGCAGGGGGAGTTAAGCGGCGAGCCGCTGAGCGGCCTGGACGCCGAAGATGCGCGGGTGGACGACCCGGCTGACCATGAACGCGCCGTCGGCTGCCGTGGTGAACTCGGCCTCCAGGAGCCCGTGCCCCGCCATCTCGACCACGACGGCGTGCCCGAGGCGCGACGTGTCGCCCGTCTCGGGGCGAAGCCACTGCGCGGCGAGGCGGTTGATCTCGACCCACGTGAGCTGCCCGAACGGGGCGGCGGACGACGCGGCGAGGACCTCGATCACGAAGTCGGCGGCGTAGGGGAGCGTCTCGGCGAGCGGCGGGGCCGCATTCGGAAGCTGGAGCATCGGGACGAGGGCGGGTGGGGGATGCCGGAACGTCGCCCTCCCCCTGTGACACCCCTGTGACGCACCGCGCCGCCGGCAGGCTCAACGCGCCTCGGCGACCATCTGGAGCGGCCCTTTCGGGCGGAGCGTCACGGAGCCGTGCGCGTCCGGCACCGGTCCGTTGAGGCGCAGCCTCCACCGCTGCGCCAGCGTCGCGAGGACGAGCACGCCCTCGGTCCACGCGAACTGCTCGCCGATGCACCCGCGCCGGCCGGCGCTGAAGGGGACGTACGCGAACTTATGCCGGTCCGATTTGCCCTCGGCACTGAACCGATCCGGGTCGAACAGGCGCGGTCGGGTCCAGAACCGCGGGTCGCGGTGGAGGAAGTAGGGTGCGAACAGGATCGTCGTCCCGCGGCGAACCGGCATCCCGCAGAGGTCGGTGTCGCGGGCCGCTTCGCGCCCGACGGCCCACGCGGGCGGGCGCAGCCGCATGGACTCGGCGAACACCTGCCGGGTGTACGGAAGGTGGGCGAGATCCTCGAACGTGGGCGGGCCGGCGAGCGCGTCCACCTCGGCGAAGAAGGCGGCCTCGGCGTCGGCGTTCTGGGCGAGGAGGGCAAA
>JANPJI010000244.1:0-1917 GCA_031425425.1 Rubricoccaceae bacterium | reverse complement strand
CTGAACTCGATTCAGGATCTGCCATTTCAGGCGTACCGAAGAAAAGGCAGATCCTGAATCGAGTTCAGGATGACAAGTAGAAAAGTGTGTGCCTGGCTCTGACGTGGGGCGACGAGGCGCGGGGCGGCGAGGCGACGACCTCTGCCACTGGCCACTCGCTACTGGCCACTGCCGCCTCCCGGCTACCCCTTCGCGAAGTGGAGGTAGATCACCACGAGCGGGACGGCGACGACTGCAGCGTCGATCCGGTCCAGCATCCCGCCGTGGCCGGGGAGCCACGACGCCGAGTCCTTGACGTCTACGGAGCGCTTGAAGTGGCTCTCGGCGAGGTCCCCGAACGGGCTCGCGACGCCGCACGCGAACGCGATCGCAGCCACGTCGGCCCACGTCAGCACGCTGGACAGAGGCGTGAACGCCTTGAAGCTGGACGCGAGCAGGACCGCTCCGACAACCCCTCCGACCGCGCCTTCCCACGTTTTCTTGGGCGAGACGCGCGGGAAGAGTGGGTGCGTCCCGATGGCCCGGCCGGTGAAGTACGCGAACGTGTCCGTCCCCCACACGCAGAACAGGACGGCCGTCGTGAGCCAGAACGCCCCGTGGTTCGTCCCGGCGAGCCACGCACGGTCGTCGACCCGGAGGGCGACGAGCGCGCCGCACAGGGCTGCGGGGTACGCGGCCCCGAACAGCGTCGCCGCGGCGTCGAGCAGGGGCGTCTCGGTCCGCAGGAAGAGGACGGCGACGAGCACGGCGAGCCCCCCGAGCACAAGCAGTGGACCGGCAACGGGGGCCATCAACTCGACCGGCCTCAGCACGGCGACAGCACCGATGGCAAGGCCGAGGCCGACGAGCGGGCGCGTGCCCGCCTTCTGGAGAAGGCGGTAGATCTCGACCTGCGCCAGCAGCCCCACTGCTGTGAAGGCGAGGGCGAACACCACCCCTCCCATCCACAGGGCGACCACGACGACGACGGAGCCGACGAGGCCGGTCAGGATGCGCTGCGTGAGGTTCGACATAAGGCCGGAGAGAGACGAGAGCGGCGGGCGGACCGGCGGAGCGTCCGGCCTACGCCTCGTCCTCTTCGTCGGGCACGTCGAAGTTGATCTCCTCGATTCCCGAGTCCAGCATCGCCTCCTGCGTCGGGTCGTGCGCGTCCGGTGCCATGACGTTCGCGGACATCGCGGCGGCCTCCAGCTCGGCGTCGGAGACCGGCGGCTGAGAGACGACGGCGCGCGCAGTCGCCTCGTCTTCGGGGCGGACCATCACGCGGACGGCCGCGAGGTCGCCGACGTTGAGGTTGAAGCTGTGGTCGCGCTGCGTGAACACGACCGCGGCGAGGCCCTCCTCGTCGAGGCGGTCGCGGACGAGGTCCGCCTCGAAATCGGTCGAGCACTCGAAGACGGAGATCCAGCCCTCGTACATGAGGGCGTCGCGCGTGCCGCTTGCGTCGGGCGAGGCGGCGTCGGTGGGATCGGGCGTACCGGTCGGCTCGGTCATGATGGGACGGCAACAGGTGCCGCAGTGAGAGAAGGGGAATGCGGGACAGGCACGGCGTCGGGGCGGCCGTCGGTCGCGGCGAGACGCCGCGCGAGCAGCACCCGGCAAACGGCGACCACGGCGACGCTGCCGACGAGCGCGAGCCCAGCCGCAACATACCACGGCCCCCCGACCTCGCCGACCGAGTCGATGTCCACGCCCGGCATGTTGCGCGCCGCACCTGCGGCGAGCACCGCGAGGCCGTTGTTGAGGAAGTGCACGAGCACGCCGCTCCACAGGCTGCCCGTGGCCCACACGACGAAGCAGAGGTACACGCCGAGGACCGAGAGCGGAATCGCCTGGGCGAGGCTCAGGTGGTACAACCCGAACGCGACGCCGACACCGACGATGGCCGCGGCCGGACCGACGCGCCGCTCGGCCTGC
>JANPJI010000243.1:0-3473 GCA_031425425.1 Rubricoccaceae bacterium | reverse complement strand
CGTTCGGATTCTGCCGGCCCACTCGTGCGCGAGAAGCGCAAAGAGGACGGCCTCCTTGGCGTCGGGGTCGAGGCCGTACGCGGCCGTTGTCTCGAGCGGGACCGGCGCGAGCGCGGCCGCGAGCGCCCGCATGAGAGCCGGGTTGCGGACGCCCCCGCCGGAGGCGATCACGCGCGCGGGCACGGCCGGGCAAAACCGGCGGACCGCGTCGGCGACCGTCCGCGCGGTGAGGGCGACGGCTGTCGCGAGCAGGTCTTCGGGTCCGGCCGGGCCGTGCTCCACGAACCGGTCCACGTAGGCGGCCCCGAAGTACTCGCGGCCAGTGGATTTCGGCGGGGGCGCGGCGAAGAACGGGTCGGCGAGGAGACGCACGAGAAGTGCCTCGTCGGGCGTGCCGGCGCTCGCAAGCGCGCCGTCCACGTCGACCGGTCGGCCTGTGAGGCGCAGCGCGAGGGCGTCGGCGACGAGGTTGGCCGGTCCGGTGTCGAAGGCGAGGCTGGGAGCCGCGCCAGCCGGGAGGACGGTCACGTTGGCGACGCCGCCGAGGTTGAGCAGCACGCGCGTCTCGGCGTCGCTCGAAAACAGGGCGGCGTCGAGGACCGGCGCGAGGGGCGCGCCCTGCCCGCCGAGGGCCACGTCGGCCGCGCGGAAGTCCGACACGACGGGCGCTCGAAGACGCACCGCGATCACGGCCGGGCACCCGATCTGGAGCGTCGAGCGCGTCGGCACGCCTGCGCAGTCCTCGGCCACGGGCACGTGGTGAACCGTCTGGCCGTGTGACCCGACGAGGTCGGGCACGGCGACGCCGGCCGCGTCGAGCGCGCGCCGGGCCGCGTCCGCGAAGCGGTGCCCGAGGCGAACGTGGAGCTGCGACACGAGGCGCACGCTGGACGTGGATGCCTCGGCGCAGGCGCGGATGGCGTCGCGGAGCGCGGCGTCGTAGGACTCGGTGACGAACGCGAGCGTCTCGGCGCGCACGCCGCGCCCGTGCCCGTCCAGGCGGACCACGGCCGCGTCGACGCCGTCCAGCGACGTCCCGCTCATGAGGCCGACGACGGTCCGCGGACCCGGGCGGGCGAGCCGTGCGAGCGGGTGCTCGGGCGTCATCCGGCGCGGCGGCGGCGCATCTCGGCGGCCTGCTCCAGCATCGCCGCGGCGCGGTCCGGCTCGCGCGCGGCCAGCTTCTCGTAGACGAGCGCGGCCTCGACGTACTGGTGCTGCGCGGCGTAGATCTTGGCGAGCGTCTCCGACGCCATCTCGTCCACGTCGGCTGGCGGCCGGCCGATGGGCGGCCCGTCGAACGCCGGGTCGGGCCGGATGCGCGGGGCGTGTTCGAGGCTCGCGATGAGCGAGTCGAGCTCGTCCGCGACGGAGGGCACGCCTGCCGCCTCGGCGTCCGGAGGCGCGACCGGCAGGACGTCGGCGTCCGGGGCATCCGGATCGAAGAGGTCGGCGGCGGGTATTTCCGGGGTGGCAACGTCCGGCAGGATCGTTTCGAGCGACGGGACGCTGCGGCTGGTCGCTCGCCGGTCGGGCTCGTCCGTGAAGACGGCCCACGCGGACTCCGGCTCCGGCGGTGCGGAGTGTACGGGACCGGCGTCCTCGGGCGACATCAGGTGCGCTTCGTCGTCGGCGGCACGGTCGCCCCAGTCGGCGAGCGGCGGCGTGGGCGAGGCGTCGTCTGCCCAGACGCTCGCGGCGGGCTCGGCGTCTGCGAATTCGGAGAGGTCGAGCGTCTTCGGGGTCGGCAGGGGCGGCCCGTCGGCGAGAGGCTCTGGCGGCGAGGCGTCGAGCCAGTCGGGGGCCTCGTCGTCGTCTCCGAGGTCGAAGGCGGAGAAGTCGAAGCTGTCGGGGTCGAAATCGTCGGAGCCGCCGTCGGGATCGTCGGCCGGGAGGAGCGTCAGGTCGTCGAGCGGGAGCGTCTGGAGCGACGGGAAGTCGGCGTCGTCCGCGAACGCCTTGTTGGTGGGCAGCTCGGCGTCGGGGACGGGCTCATCGCTGAGGCTCGACCCGACGGGCAGAGGGGTCTCCTCGACCAGCTCGTCGAGCGGCTGCGGCACGTCCGCCGGCTCGTCCTCGTCGTGGACCGCCTCGTCGGAGGCCGCGACGGCCGGGTCCGTGGACCAGTCGGGAGCGAGGCCCTGCTCCTCGGGCAGCGCCTCGGGCAGCGCCTCGGGCAGCGCCTCGGGCAGCGCCTCGGGCGGGAAGTCGATCGCCGTCGAGGCCGCGGCCGGCTCGGGTACGGCCGGCGGCGCGGGCATCGCCGCCATCAGCCGCTGCCGCTCGCGGCGGACGAGCGGGCTCCCCGGCACGAGGAACGCGGCGCGGTGCCACACGGCGAGCGCCTCGGCGGGCCGCCCGGCCGCTTCGAGCGCGACGGCCTGCAGGACCGTCGCCGCGGCGTACGTGGGCGCACCGGCGACGAGGCGCGCAAGCGCGTCGACGGCGTCTGCGGGTCGGCCGCCGGCGAGGTGCTCCGCCGCCCGCTGGATCGCGGGCCGGGCGTCGGCGGCGGAGCCGGCCGCGGAGCGTGCGTGCGGGTCTGGCCCCGCTGGCGGGATGGGCGGCATGGACGGCGGGCGCGGGCGAGCAAAGTACGGCGGCCGGGCTGCCCGCCGTCCGGCCGCGCTACCAGTCCGACGTCGCGGCGGTGAACGCGTCGCGGGCGACCTGTGCGAGCGCCCGCTCGGCCGCCTCGGCCTCGCCCTGGAGCCCCTCCGCCGGGGCGAAGTCCTCGGTCGCCGTGAACGTCCGGTCCAGCAGGTCCCGGTTCTCGACGCGGTCCGCGACGACGACGCGGACCACGACCGAGACGCGGTTGAGGGCCGCGAGGTTGGTCCCCGTCACGGCCGCCGGGGCGACGTCGTAGCGCTCGATCGTGGCGCGGACGACGGCGTCGGCGGCGTCCTCGTCCGAGACGAGGCTCAGCCGCGAGCGGTCGGCGAACCGCGCGACGAGCGCGTCGGTGAGGCGCTGGTCGAGAGCGGCCGGGCCGCCGGCGGCGCGGTCCTCGGCGAGCGGGACGGCGACGGACCGGAGCCGCTCGGGGATCGAGGCCCCGGAGAAGCTGTACACGCACCCCGGCGCGGCGAGGGCAAGCAGGAGCAGGGCCGCGCGCGCGCTCACAGGGCCTCCTCCTCCGGCAGGATGTCGCGGATCTTGCGGTAGAGCGTCCGCTCGGAGATGCCGAGCGCGTCGGCCGTCAGGCGGCGGTTGCCGTCGAAGCGCCGCAGCGCCTCGCGGATCAGCGCAATCTCGGCCGCCTCCATCGTCGGTAGCGGGAGGCCGGCGGCTAGGACGTCGTCGAGCGTCTCGGGCGGGCGTGGCGCCTCGATCTCGAACGTCGTCTCGGCGGCGTTGTAGAACGTCGTCTCGAAGAGGCCGCCCTCGTCGGGCGGCTCGTAGGCGACCTCCTGCTCGGGCTCGGCCGGCTCGGAGAAGAGCGGTCGCTCGGGCCGTTCCGGCGCCGCGAG
>JANPJI010000242.1:0-2006 GCA_031425425.1 Rubricoccaceae bacterium | reverse complement strand
CGTGGAGGCCGGCGCCGACGGCGAGCGCGAGGTCGGCGTGGTCGTCCACGACGAGCGCGACGCCGGCCGCGCGGCACGCGCCGGCGGTCGGCTCAAGAGCGGCCCAGCGGGCGCGCATCGGGGCATTCTTGTGGCGAAACTGGACGGTGTCCGCCCCGCCGCGCGCCGCGAGCCGGGCGAGATCGGCGTGCGAGAACCGCGCCTGCAGGTCCGTGTCGGTGACGACGTGCAGCCGGCCGATTCGGGAAGGTGCGAGGGGGGGCATGGGGGAAGTCCCGAAGTGGGGCGAAAAGACGGTGCTGAATGGCGGATGGACAGCGCCTCGCCCGGCTGTGGGGTATCGTGCGGGCGAAACCGCCTGGCCGATATGTCCAAGATCTCTTCCTCTGGCCCCATCCGCGCCCTCGTCGTCGACGACGAGACGGACGTCCAGTTTCTGTTCACCCAGAAGTTCCGCCGGGAGGTCCGCCAGGGGCTTCTCGAGTTCGTCTTCGCCACGAGCGGCCAGCAGGCCCTCGAGTCGCTCCGCAACGGGGCCGCGGCGGACGTCGTCGTGGTCCTGTCGGACATCAACATGCCAGGCATGAGCGGCCTCGAGCTGCTCGAATCCGTCCGCGGCGAGTTCCCCGGCCTCGACGTGTACATGGTCACCGCGTACGACGACGGCGAGCTCAAGACGACCGCACTCGAAGGTGGAGCGCGCGGCTACCTCACCAAGCCGATCGACTTCTCGACGCTCAAGGAGGAAGTGTTCGGGCTCAACCCGGCCTGACGGACACGCGCAGGGGCTCGTCTCCAGACCCACCGAGACCTTTGGGCAACCGACGCCCCTACCGACAGACGCCCGGAGCCGCGCAGTGCAGCTCCGGGCGTCGACGCGTTCCGGCAGACGGCCTCCGGATTACCGCGAGACCGTTACGCGGCGCGAGGTCGTGAACGAGTCGCCCGTCACGCGGACGACGTAGACGCCGGCCGGCAGCGCGGCGGCGTCGAGCGAGAGGCGGCGCGTCTGGCCCGCAGCGAGGAGTCCGTCGTGGAGCACGGCGACCCGGCGGCCGAGCGCGTCGAACGCCTCGACGCGGACCGTCTCGGCCTGCCCGACGGCGAGGTCGAACGACGAGGTGCCGGTCGTCGGGTTCGGGGCGAGCGGCGAGAAGCGGTAGCCCTCGGCGAGCGCGTCCGGCTCCGTCGCCACCGTGCCCCGGTTGCCGGCCGCGATAGCCGTGTTCGGGGTCGACTCATAGGCGAAGTCCTTGACCGTGATCTGGCCGCCGGCCGGCGGGATTTCCACGCGCATCCACGCGTAGTGCGACGTCCCGCCAGCCGCCGTGAACGTCAGGCCGATGTAGGTCTCGCCGGCCGTGAAGAACCCGTTCGGGTCCGACCCGCCAAACGTGAACGTCGCGACGCCGAAGCTGTCACTCGCCGTCCCGATGGACAGGGAGGGGGCGTTCGGCCCGACCTCCGTCCCTACCGTGAGCGGCAGGAAGTAGGCGTAGTCGACACCGCCGTAGGGGACGATGCTGCCGACGATCGCTGTGACGGTGTCGTTGAACCCGGAGATGACGTACCGGGCCGGAGTGCCGTTCGCGTTGGTGGTTCGCTCGGCGATCAGGATCTCGGTCGTGCCGTTGGCGTCGAGGTCGAACTCGACGCCTGCGAGGGTCGTCCCGACGAACGTGTTCGTGATCACGGCGTCAGGGTTGACGTCTGTGTAGACGACCTGGGCGGCGGCACCGGGAGCGACCGCGCCGATGGAGGCGGCCGCGGCGGCGTACCACAGCGAGTCGCTCAGAAGAGCCTTCGTGCGAGGGGTAGCTGGATGTGACATGGAGATGAGGAAAGGGGAGGGGCTGTCCGGACCGTGCGCCAGCGGCATTCGCGTTAAGATACAGCGTGCCGGCGGAGGGTCGGAGATATATGCTCGCCGGGTCGCTCGGAATGATCACTGGCCTCCGCAGCCGCTTCCTGGCCATGGAGAAAGAGGAGGCGGTCCGGCGCAAGGA
>JANPJI010000241.1:0-2746 GCA_031425425.1 Rubricoccaceae bacterium | reverse complement strand
AGGGCCACGCGCTCCGCCTCGAGCCGGTTCGAATCGGCCTCGGCCGCCCGCCGTGACACGTGGACGCCAAAGTAGACGAGCATCCACGCGGTGACGTAGACGGCGACATTGACGGCATTGACGACGTAGAGCGTGATCCCGTACGTCGGGCCGACCTTGCCCGATTCGATGGCGTCGGCGACGGACTCGCGGTAGGCCTGAGCGTGCTCGGGGTCGAGGGCGAACCCGACCGTGACCGCCGCTGGCCCGACGACGGCCCCCACGGCGAGCGCTGACGCGAGCGCGAGGGGGACAAGCCGCCTCGGTCGCAGACGGTCCCACCGTGCGCTCCGCGCGGCGAGCCGGAAGGTGTGCGTTCCAGCAATGCACCCGACGGTGATCGTCGCGAGGGTCGCGACGGTCGGCCAGTCGAACGGCCGGCCGACGAGGTTCAGCGCCAGGTTCGTCACGAAGAGTGCGCCCCAGCCCGCGAGCTGGCACGTCCAGTAGAGCCGGGTTCGGGTCATCGGGTCGGTGGGGCGGTGGAACGCGCGAGCCGCGGTGAAGAGACTGGGCGTCAATCTCGCGCCCGCGGCCCCAGTAGCGAACCTGCGGCGGGACAGCGGACGCCCCGCCGCAGGTTCCGTCTACCAGACCGCGATCCGGTCGGCCGGCGCGATCCAGAGGGCGTCGCCCGGGCGGACCGAGAAGGCGTCGACGAACGCCTGGAGGTGGCCGACCGGCCCGTTGGCCCGGAACTCGCCCGGGCTGTGCGTGTCCGCCCCGAGGAGGTACCGCACGAACGGCTCGGGCGCCTTCGAGCGCCACGCGCGGCCCCACGACATGAAGAACCGCTGGTCGCCCGTGAGGCCGTCCAGGACCGGGGCGTCGGCCCCGCCGAGCGAGAGGCGGTACGCCCGGTGGGCGATCGCGAGGCCGGCGAGGTCCGAGATGTTCTCGCCGAGCGTGAGCGTGCCGTTGACGTGCGCCGAGTCCCCGGGGATCGGGCGGTAGCGCTCGTACTGGGCCACGATCGGGGCGACGCGGGCCTCGTAAGCCGCGGCGTCAGCGGGCGTCCACCAGTCGCGGAGGGTCCCACCCGCGTCGAAGCGCCGGCCCTGGTCGTCGAACCCGTGGCTGAACTCGTGGCCGATGATGGCCCCGATGGCCCCGTAGTTCGTCGCGTCGTCGGCCGTGGGGTCAAAGAACGGCGGGCGGAGGATGGCCGCCGGGAAGACGACCTCGTTCCGCGCGGGGTCGTGGTAGGCGTTGACGGTCTGCGGGGTCATCTGCCACTCGGCGGGGTCGACGAGCTCGACGAGCTTGGCAAGCTCGTCGGCCCGCCGCCACGCGGCGAAGCGCCGCAGGTTGCCGGCCGCGTCGCCCGAGCGGAACTCGGCCTCGACGCGCTCGGGCGCCTCGGGCCCGCCGATCTTGAACCGGGCCGCGTCGAGCTTGGCCAGCGCCGCGGCGCGCGTCGGCTCGGTCATCCAGTCGGCCCCGGTGATGGAGATCCGGAGGGCGGCCCGGAGGTTCTCGATCATCTCGGCCATGCGGGCGCGCGAGGCGTCGGGGAAGTGGCGGTCGAGGAAGACCTCGCCGACCGTCTCGCCGAGCATGGCCCCGACAGCGTCCGCGGCACGCTTGGCACGCCCGCGCTGCTCGGCCTGCCCGGTGAGCGCCTGGCTGAACGCGAAGAGGGCGTCGCCGTAGGCGTCGGGCAGGACCGGGGCGGCCTCGGCGAGCAGCGACGCGCGGAGGTAGGCCCGCCAGTCGGCCGTCGGCAGCGTCCGGACGGCCGCGGCGAGCCCGTCCACGAACTCCGGCTGCGCGACGACGACCGTGTCGACGGCCGCGAGGCCCGCCGCGGCGAGGTAGGCGCGGACGTCGAACCCGTCCGTCGCTCTCGCGAGGTCGGCGACGGCGCGCGGGTTGTACGCCGCCTCGATGTCGCGGAGTTCGGTCGGCGTCCGCTGGTGCGCCGCGAGCGCGGCCTCAACCCGGACCGCGGCGTCGGCCTGGCTCCGGGGCTCATCGGCGCCAGCGAGCCGGAGCAGCTCCGCGAGGGCGGCCGTGTACGCCTCGCGGAGCGGGGCCTTGTCGGCGTCGGTGTAGTACGACGGGTCCGGCAGGGACGTCCCGCCCTGCATGAGGTAGACCACGTGGCGCGTCGGTCGCCGGAGGTCCTGCGCGACGCTGGCCGAGAGGGCGGCCGCGCCGAACTGCCCGTGCGACGCGCCGAGGTATCGGGCGAGGTCGGCCGGCGACCGGACGGCGTCGATGCGGGCGAGGTCCGCCGCGAGCGGGTCGAGCCCGGCCCGGGCGATCGCTGCCGAATCGGCGAGGGAGAGGTAAAGCGCGCCGATCTGCTGGCTGGGCGAGCCGGGCACGGCCTCTCCGGCCTGGACGGCCGCCACGGCGTCGTCGAGGACGGCGCGGACGTCGGCCTCGGCCTGGAGGTGCAGCTCGATGAACGTCGTGAGGTACGGGACGTCCGGCGGGATCTCGGCCGTCGCGAGCCACGAGGCGTTGACCGCGCGGTAGAGGTCGTCTTGCGGGCGGGCGGGCTCGGCCATCTGAGCCGCCGGCGCGGTCGCGGATGCGGTGACGAGGGCGGCGACGAGGAGGAGTCGGTGGGGGGCCATGACAGGCGGAGGGGTTGGTGCGCGACACGCTACGGGCCGCCGGGGCATCCGGACGGGAGATTGGGACGGGCGGACGGCTGCCGTGACGACTGGCCGTCGGGCCGGACAGCCGGCCCGACGAG
>JANPJI010000240.1:0-6293 GCA_031425425.1 Rubricoccaceae bacterium | reverse complement strand
CTCGACTCGCGGCGGGCCAACGACCTGCTCATCACGGGCCTTACGCAGGCCATGCTCGAAGAGTCCGGCTTCGACGCCGACTTCATCCTGATCCACCCGGCCAGTGAGGGCTACTTCGACCCGCGCTTTATCGACATCCGTCAGTTCACGGCTCCGGCCGTGCTCGTCCGCCTCGAAGGCGCGGACCGGGTCGTGTTCCCCTACGTCAAGGGCCTGCCCGTCACGTTCCTGCCCGAGACCTACCAGGGGGCCGAGGCGATGCGACTCAACGCGGACGGCTTCAACGGGTTCGTCCGCCTGCCGCCCGGCGACGCCTCGCAGTCGGCCATCGACGAGACGGTGGACGTCCGCGTGGACGATGAGGGCGTCGTCCACGTCGAGGAAACGGCGACGCTGCGGGGGGGCTCGGCCTTTTCCATCCGCCGCCTCCTCGACGGGCTCGACGCCGACGAGCGCGAGGACGCCGTCCGCGAGTTCGTGACGTACGACGAGGGCGAGG
Organism: Rubricoccaceae bacterium; assembly: GCA_031425425.1. Classification (GTDB taxonomy): domain Bacteria; phylum Bacteroidota; class Rhodothermia; order Rhodothermales; family Rubricoccaceae; genus DASVSE01. The sequence continues at coordinate 5,794 of JANPJI010000240.1, read as the reverse complement.
TCCGGGACTTCTCGTACGAGGTCCAGGGCGAGAGCGCGCCCGACGAGCCACTGACGGTTACGCTCCGCTACGCGATCGAGGACCTGGTGACGCTGACGCCCGAGGAGGTCCTGTTCCAGACCGGCGGCCTGCTCTCGCCGGCCTCGCTGAGCGCCTTCGAGGCGACGCCGGGGTCGCGGCAGAACCCGATCCGGATCCACCACAACTCGCTCACGACCAAGACCATCCGCGTGCGCTATCCCGAGGCGTGGTCGCTCACGACTGCCCTCGACGACGCCCGCGACGAGTCGCGGTTCGGGCGCTCGACGGTCCACTACGAGCGCGCGCCGGGCCTCGTGACGGCCTCGCAGAGGATCGACCTGCGTGCGGGCCGCGCCACGGCCGGGGACTACCCGTCGCTCTCCCGGCTCACGGGCAGCGCGTCGCGCCTCTACGTCCCCACGCTCGTCTTCTCCGTCGGGCAGCCGTGAGCCGCGCGTTCGCGAAGGACGACGGGCCGGACGAGCCGCCGGTCGTCGCGCCGCGAGCGCCGCTGCCGGAGGGGGTCGCCAACTACGTCACCCCGCGCGGGCTCGCCCTGCTGCGGGGCGAGCGCGACGCGCTCCAGGCCGAGCGCGCCGCGGCGGACGCCGACCACTCCGACGAGTTGGAGCGGTCGCGGCGGCTGACGGTCCTCGCGGCGCGCCTCTCGATGCTCGCCGAGCGCCTCGCCCGCGTCCAGCTCGTCGAGCCGCGCCCGTCCGACACCGTCCGCTTCGGCGCGACTGTCACGTTCCGGTCCTCGGCCGACGAGGCGGAGCGGACGTTGACCATCGTCGGCGTGGACGAGGCGGACGCCGCGCTCGGGCTCGTCGCGTTCACAGCCCCCGTCGCCCGGGCGCTCACCGGGACGCGAGCCGGCGACGCGGTGGACCTTCCGACGGCCGCGGGCACGGAGCGGCTCACGGTCGTCGCGGTGGATTACCGGGGCGCTGACACCGTCCGACAGTTCGCTGGCTAGGCGCGAAACGGGTACGCAGGACGGGTCGTAGCAGCCTAAACCCGGCTATCAATTTGAAATTATACCAGCTCTACTTGTCGGGTAGATCGCCGAGTTGGGTGCCTCCGCCGAGCGGTACAGCCCTACGGTCCTACCCGCTCCCACGTCTCCCGCACAACGCTGAGCGCCTCTGCCGCCTCCACGTATTGCTCCACATACCCGCATGAAACGCAGACGTACCGGGCCGGCGGCGTCCCCTTACTGACGACGCTGCCGGAGAGCGTGATCTGCTCGCGCTGGTGCATGTCGCCGGCTCGGCGGTACACGGGTGTCGAGTGACACTTTGGGCAGGTCCCGCTCTTCATGGGGTTTCTGGACGGGTGAGTAAGTGACAGGCAGTCTTCACCGGAGGGCGTCGGACCAGAGCTGCAGGTGCCGGGAGTCGACTCGACCAGCTGGGGCTGCCACAGTACGCGAACGACGGGACACGTACAACCCCTCCGCTCATTCCGACCACGACCACCTGGCACGAGCCCTCCACAGTGCCAGGTCTTCTATGCCGCCTCGGGCGCGCCGGACGGGTACACCTTCACCGAGTCGTACCGCCGCAGCTCCACCGAGCCCGCCTTCGCGCCGCGCGGCTTCCGCACGTCGCACGCTCGGCACACGTGGACGTCCACCTTGCCCGTCGCCTTTCCGGCCTTCGAGTGCTTCGCCGCCAGCTCGGCCGCCCGCTTGACGACGTGCTTCGGGACCTCCCCGCCGCTCGCCCGGACGACGACGTGGCTCCCCGGCGTCCCGCCGCCGACGTGCAGCCAGACGTCCTGCGGGGCGGCTTCCTTGAACGTCAGCCGGTCGTTGTCCGCCGCGCTCCGCCCGACGAGCACCTCGAAGCCATCCACATCGTGGACGTCCCAGCCTGCGGCAGCGGGTCGTTCGTGTCGGGGCATCAGGCAGCAGGCGGTTGGCGCGGCAAGCTACCCGACGCGCGTGCCCGTAGGTTCCGCGCTCGCCAGCGCTGCCTGCCATCGACACGCTCTTCACCCGCTCCCTGCCCGAGGCGGCGGCCGTGCTCCGAGGCGGCGGGACGGCCGCGTTCCCCACCGAGACGGTCTACGGCCTCGGGGCGGTCGCCACCGACGCCCGCGCCGTCGCGGCCGTGTTCGAGGCGAAGGGCCGGCCGGCCGACAACCCGCTCATCGTCCACCTCGCCGACGCCTCGGACGCGGCGGCCATCGCCGTCGTGACGCCGCTCGGCGCGGCGCTATTCGCCGCGTTCGCGCCCGGCCCGCTCACGCTCGTGCTCCCCTGCCGGGGCGTGCTCCCGGACGCTGTGACGGCCGGACTCGACACCGTCGCCGTCCGCGTTCCGGCCCACGAAATGGCGCGCGACCTCCTTCGGGCCGTCGGTGCGCCGCTCGTCGCGCCGAGCGCCAACCGGAGCGGGCGGCCGAGCCCGACGACGTGGGAGGCCGTCCGCGACGACCTCGATGGCCGCATCGGGGCCGTCCTGATAGGCGACCCGACCGCTGTTGGGATCGAGTCCACGGTCGTCAACGCGACGGGCGACGTTCCGGTCGTGCTCCGGCCGGGAGCCGTGACGCTCGCCGACCTGCAGCGTGTCGCACCCGGCGCTCGCGAGGCGACGGCCGGCGACGACGAGGCACGCTCTCCCGGGCCGCGCCACCGGCACTACGCGCCGGCGGCCCGCGTGCGCCTCGTGGTCACGCCCTCGCCAGACGCCTCGGCGGCGTACATCGGGCTCGAAGCGCCCGGACCGGGCTACGCGCTCGCTGCAGTCTGCCCCGATGTCGAGGCGTATGCCCAGGCGCTGTACGACTTCTTCCGCCAGGCCGACGCCGTCGGTGCGACGCGCATCGACGCCCAGCCGGTCCGAGACGAGGGGCTCGGGCGGGCGCTCATGGACCGCCTCCGCCGCGCTGCCGCGGCATGAGCCGTCAGGCCCCGATCCGGTCGAGGTAGCGCTGTGCGGCCGCCTCGTGAGCGGCCATCGTCGCGGGCTCCATCCGGTCCACCGTCTTCGCCAGCATCCCGAGGCGGTTGTAACCCGCGACGCGGTCGCGGTAGTCGCGGACGAACGTCCAGAACAGGCCGTCCCACTCCGCCTCCCAGGGGCCGCGCGGGTAGTGGCTCATCTTGCGGAGGTAGTTCGAGCCGTTGAAGTACGGCTTCGTCGTGATGGCGGCCCCGGCGGCGTGCTGGCTCATCCCGTACGTGTTCGGCACCATGACCCAGTCGTAGGCGTCGACGAACAACTCGTGGAACCACGTGAAGACCGCGTCGGGGTGGACGCGCGTGAGGAAAAGGGCCGTTCCGAGCACCATCAGCCGCTCGATGTGGTTCGCGTAGCCCGTCTGGAGCACGCGCCGGACGACATCGTCCACCGGGACGAGGCCGGTCGTGCCGTCGTACCACGCCGCGGGGAGCGCGCGTGTGAACCCCCAGCCGTTGGCGTTCCGCATCGGGATGCCCTGGAGGTCATACACGGCCCGCATGTACTCGCGCCAGCCGACGATCTGCCGGACGAATCCTTCGAGGGAGTTGAGGGGCGTCGCCTCGGCGCGCTCCAGCACGGCACCGAGAACCTGCCGGGGGGTGAGCAGGCCGGTGTTGAGCATCGGCGTCAGGACGCCGTGGTAGAGGGCGGACTGTCCGGGCTCGATGGCGTCCTCGAACGGGCCGAACCGGTCCAGGCGCTGGTCGACGAACGCGCGGAGCCACGCCGCCGCCCCGGCGTGGTCGGTCGGATACGGGAGCGGGCCGGAGACCCCGAGGTGGTCCGGGAAGTGCCGCTCGACGTATGCCTGCGCTTCGACAGCATCGGCATCCGGGAGGACGGCCGGGAGCGGCGGGACGGCCGCGAGCGCCGCAGCGGTGAGCTTCTGGCGGTTGTCGGCGTCGAAGCTCCACCGGCCGCCGACCGGCTGGCCGTCCGCGTCGACGAGCACGCCGAGGCGGCGGCGCTGGTGCGCGTAGAAATCCGCCATGCGTACCCGCGTGCGCCCTGCGAAGTAGGCCGCATTGTCGGCCCGCGTGTTGAGGAAGTAGGGTGTGTCGAGAACGTCGAGCGCCAGGCCGGCTGCGGCGGCTGCGGCGGCGAGGCGCTTCTCCAGCAGAAAATCGGTCGGCTTGCAGACGCGGACGCGCGTCGCGCCACCCGCCGCGAGCCCGGCCAGCACCTCGCCGAGCGACCGCCGCGAAGCCCACTCGACGTATTCGACGTCGCGGCCCGCGCCGCGGAGGCGCTCGGCGTAGCGCATCATCGACGTCCGGTGCAGCACGAGCCGGAGCTTGTGGTGCCGCGCCGGATACTCGGCGTCGCGGAAGTACAGGTCGTCCTCGACGAGGACGACACGGTCGGAACCTTCGACGGCCGGGTGCTCGGCGAAGAGCTGGTGCGGGAAGACGAGAGCGACGGTCACGGGCGGTCCGGAGGGGGCCGAGCGGTACCCGCGTGTCGCAGCCGGGTTCGCCGTGCGAAGGGCCAGTAACCGGACGCCGCGACGCGGTCAGGGCACTGGCGCGGGCACCGCAGCGGGCACGGCGGGCGCCGCGGCGCGGCCGACGCCCCACTCGGCGCTCCAGCGCGGGCCGAAGAACATCAGCACGAGCAGCACCGCCCACAGCCCGTGGCCGATCCCGATCGACATCGAGACGCGCTTCGCCTGGTCCGGCTGGCCGCCCGCGAGGCGCCCCCACGCGGGCTGGACCATCAGCACCTGCACGAGGACGAGCGCGAGCCCGAGCAGCAGCGACGTGTGGTAGACCGGCCCGTAGGCCGAAAACCCGCCGCCGACGAAGAAGTTGGCGACGGCGAGGGCGTAGAACACGATCGCCGCGACGGACATCACCTGGACGGTGCGCGTGCCGGCCGTGCGGAGCAATTCCGTGTGGCCGACCTCGCCCGAGGCGAGCGCGCGGGCCTGGAACTGGAGCCGCAGGCTCATCCCGAACCAGACGGTCACGAGCAGGATGTGGAGGAGAACGAGGAGGACGTGGAGCGGGCCTGCTGCCATCGGGGCGCGAGAGGGTGAGTGCGGCCAACGCCCGAGTCGCCCGTCGGGGTCCGAGCCGCGACCGAGCGCCGCGCGACCGAGCGCCGCGCGCTCTCACTCCCGAAAACCCAAAATCATTGTCATCCTGAACCTGATTCAGGATCTGCCTTTCTCAGGCGCACCCAAGAAAAGGCAGATCCTGAATCGAGTTCAGGATGACATATTCAGAGGTGATCGGTCATGATGTGGTGAGGCGCGTGACGAGGCGCGTGAAGAGGCGCGCGACGAGACGCGGCGACGAGACGCAGGCGTCCTCTCCGCTTTCTCCAGACCTGTGCGCGAGGCCCGAATCCCATCGCGGCGCGGAGTGTTGACGGATCTTCATCGACGCCTCGCATGCCCCCGACCTCCGACTACGTCCCCGCCGGCGAGGCGCTCTCGCACCGCGACCGGATGTACGCCTTCGCCGGCATCCTGCTCGCGCTCTTCCTCGGAGCCCTCGACCAGACCATCGTCGCGACGGCCCTCCCGCGCATCGTGGACGACCTCCACGGGCTCACGCGCTACGCGTGGGTGGCGACGGCCTACCTGCTCGCCTCGACGGCGATGGTCCCGATCTACGGCAAGCTCGCCGACATCATGAGCCGCCGCACGATCGAGCTCTGGGCCATCCTCATCTTCCTCGGCGGGTCGATGCTGTGCGGGCTCGCCGGCGAGTTCGGGACGCTCCCGGTCCTCGGCGACGGCATGACGCAGCTCATCGTCGCCCGCGCCGTCCAGGGCATCGGCGGGGCCGGCC
>JANPJI010000239.1:0-3148 GCA_031425425.1 Rubricoccaceae bacterium | reverse complement strand
AGGCGAAGGCCACGCTGGTCTCGGTGCCTTCGAGGGCGGCGAGCCCGGCCTCGAACCGCGCCGCGGTCGGCGCGTGGAGCCGGCTGTAGACCGCCCCGCCCTCGGCCGTCGGCTCGCCGCCGGCCCTCATCGCGTCGAGGCTCCCGACGGCCGCGCCGAGCGACTCGAACGGGTACGTCGTGGAGAGGTCGAGCGGCGGGGCGTGGACGCCGAGCGCGCGGAGGTCGTCGCGGCCGGCGTGGACGGCGAGGGAGTCGGGGCCGAGCGGGGCAGTCGGGTCGGGCACGGAGGCGTCGGGAGAGGTGGCCGGCAAGCTAGTCGGATTCCGGGCCGCCCTCCCGCGCCGCGCGGGGCCGTGGCGGCGGTCGCCGGGATGTGTGCGGTTGTGCCGGCGGCCGAGTTCGGTACCTTCGCCCGTCATCCGAGCGTATCCCTTTCCGCGTGCCCCCGACCGCGCCCCGCCGGTGACCATCTACTTCGTGCTTCTCGTCCTCGTCCTCGGTGCCGCGCTCGCCGTGGCGACGGCCCTGCGGCGTCGGCCCGCGGCGCGGCTCCCCGCGGCCCCGCGGCTCCCGCCGCGCGACGACCTCGCCGGGCTCGGCATCTCGGATGTCCGCCCGGTGTCGACGCCGCGCCCGCCCGTCGCGGTTTCGGTCGCACGCCCGGCCACCGCATCCCGGCCGAGCGCCGCCCGGCCCGGTGGCGCGCGGTCCGACGCCGCGCCTGCCGAGCCCACCGGAACGGCCACCGGAACGGCCACCGGAACGGCATCCGGCACGGGAGCGTGGATCGCCGACGTCCTGGACGGCTCCCGCTCGGACACGACCGCGCTGATGCCGGCCGCCGCACCAGACGCCGCCGCCGAGCCGGTCCGTGCCGGGATGGCCTCCGACCCGCCGCCCGCCTCCGACGCCCCGGCCGACGCCCCGGCCGACGCCCCGGCCGCGCCGCCCGACGAGACGGTCTGGACGTTCGACCACGCCGCGGCGACAGACGCCGCCGCGAGCGCCGCCGCGACCCGGCCGACCTACGTCCGCGACGGCCAGACGCTGTGGCCGGACGGTCCGGCCCCGGCCGCTCTGCTCGTCGCCTCGCTCGCGGCGCGCCAGGGCCGGGGCGGCGCGGTCGGGCGGCCCGACGGACCCGCCCAGGCGTACACCGTCGAGATGCTGGCCGGCCCGGACGCCGCCGGGAGCCTCCCGCTTGCGATGGACGCCGGCGGGCACCCGCTCGACCGCATCCCGCAGGACGGCGTCCTCTCGCTCCTGGGCGAGGACGACGGGGCCGCGCTGACGTACCACGCCGACCCCGCGGCAGCGGTCGGGCAGGTGCTCGCCAGAACCCTCGCCGGCCCGCCCGCGGCCCGCGTCCTGCTCGTCGCGGACGTCCCGCCCGGTGCGGACGAGGTCGACCGCGCGACGGCGGACCTCGTCGACCTGTACGCCGACCTCCTCGCCGGCCTCACCGCCTTCCCTCCGGCACACGACGCCGACGCCTCGGAGCACGAGGCCGACGACGCGGCGCCCGATCCGGCCGGCGACGACGCGACGGCCGGTCGGCCCGCAGAGCCCGCCGACGCCTCGGGCGAGGTCTCGGAGGACGGTGGCCTGGAGGACTCCTCGGACGACGACGCGCTGGACGAGGACGCGCCGGCCGATGGGACGGGCGAGGCGCATCCGGCGGAGGCGCGCCCCGACGGCGGAGTTGCCCGGCCGGGCGCCGGCCGCCCGTCCTCGCCGCCACCGCGCGGCGTCATCCTCACGGCCGAGATCGACGCGGCCCGCCGCGACCGGCGGCTGCTCGTGTTCGCCCTCGTCACGCTCGCCGACGCCGAGACGGTCCTCGCGAGCGGCCCCGACGCCGTCGTTCGTGCCGAGGCGGCCCTCCGGCAGCGCCTCGCAGCCGCCCCGGCCGTGCGCCGGGTCGAGCCGTTCGGCGACCTCCTCTTCGGGGCATTCCTCGACGCGGAGGGTCCCGAAGTCGCCGCGTGGGCGACCCGCCTGTCGTCCGCCGGCCTGCCCCTGCTCGTCGGGGCCGTCCCCGCGACGGGCGCGCCCGACCTCGTCCGCGCCACGGCCACGGCGGCGCTGCAGAGCGCCTACGAGACCGGCGTCGTCTGCGTCGTCGCCGCCTGAGGCCCGTGCTGTTCGTCACGATCGTGCTCGACGGGGCCGGCGTCGGCGACGCGCCCGACGCGGCGGCCTACGGCGACGCCGGGGCGGACACGCTCGGGCACGTCGTAGCGCAGCAGCGGCCGGCCCTCCCGAATCTCGCGCGGTGGGGCCTCGGCCACCTCGTGGCGGGCCTGCCCGTCCCCGCCGCGCCCGCCGCGTCGTGGGGCCGCCTCACCGAGGTCGCCGCCGGCAAGGACTCGACGACGGGCCACTGGTCGCTCGCCGGGCTGGACCTCGCCACGCCGTTCCCGACCTACCCCGGCGGCTTCCCGCCCGATGTCGTCGCGGCGTTCTGCCGCGAGGCGGGCGTCGAGGGCGTCCTCTGCAACGCGCCGGGCTCGGGGACGGACGTCATGGACGCCTTCGGGCCCGAGCACGAGGCGACCGGCCGGCCGATCGTCTACACGTCCGGCGACAGCGTCTTCCAGATCGCCGCCCACGTGGACGTCGTCCCGCTGGAGCGGCTCTACGCGATGTGCCGGGCCGCCCGCGAGCGCGTGTGCGTCGGCGAGCACGCCGTCGGGCGCGTCATCGCGCGGCCGTTCGAGACTGCCCCCGACGGCACATACCGCCGCCTCTCGGCCGCCCGCAAGGACTTCTCGCTCCTGCCGCCCGGCCCCACCCTGCTGGACGCGCTCCAGGCCGCAGGCGTCCGGACGGTCTGCGTGGGCAAGGTGGCGGCCCTCGTCGCCGGCCAGGGTGTGGACGAGGAGATCAAGACGGCCGGCAACGCCGACGGCGTCGAGAAGACCCTCCAGGCCATCGCCCGGGCGCGCACGTCCGGCCGGGCGACGTTCGTCTGGACCAACCTCGTGGACTTCGACGAGCTGTTCGGCCACCGCGGCGACGCGCCCGGCTTCGCCGGCGCCCTCGAAGCGTTCGACGCGGCCCTCCCCGCCCTCGAAGCGGCCCTCCCCGAGAACGCCGCCCTCCTCCTCCCGGCCGACCACGGCAACGACCCGACGACGCCGGGG
>JANPJI010000238.1:0-9113 GCA_031425425.1 Rubricoccaceae bacterium | reverse complement strand
CCCCGGCACGGCGGCCACGTGGGCTTCGTCTCGCCGGGCGACGAGTACTGGTCCGAGACCGTCGCCGGGCTCTGGCTGAATGCGGCAGCGCTGAGGCAGACGAGCTGAGAGACGGCCTCTCGCTTACCCCTTCGGTTGCCTCGCGTAGAGGTCCAGGAAGCGTCGCAGCAGGCCGTCCGCGTGGGGCGTGGGGCGGAGGCTGGCGAGGAGCGCCTCGAACGCGGGGTCGTCGCCGCCTTCGGGGTAGTGCGCGCGGTAGGCGACGAGGCGGCTCCGCTCGGCGGCGACGTCGAGCTCGGGGTGGAACTGGGCACCGTAGACCGGTGCCGCGCCGAGGCGGAACGCCTGGTACGGGGCGGTCGCGTTTGCCGCCAACTCGACGGCCCCCGCCGGGAGCGCCGAGACGCGGTCGTGGTGACCCATCTGGGCGTCGAACCGATCCGGGACGCCCGCGAAGAGCGGGTCCGCCCGGCCGGCGGCGGTCAACTCGACCGCGTGCGTGCCCATCTCGGCCCGCGCCGGGTCGTTGACGACCGTCCCGCCAAACGCGCGGGCGAGGAACTGGTGGCCCCAGCACGCCCCGAACGTCGGCACGCCGCGTTCCGCGGCCGTGTGGCAGAGGACCGCGAGGTCACCGGTCCACGAGAACGTGTCCGTCGCCGAGTAGGCCCCGGCCCCGCCGATGAAGAGGGCGTCCACGCCGTCGAGGACGTCCGGCGAGAGCGCCTCGGTGAGCGCATTCGTCGTCGACACCTGCTCGACGCTCAGACCGCAGCGGGTGGCGAAGCTCGCGCGCTCCTCGGCGAGCACGGCCGGCTGGTCGCGGATCTGAATGAGGCGGATGCGGCAGTCGGACACGGCGGAGCGGGGACGGGAGTCTGCCTACGGAGAGCGTGCGAATCGGGTCCCGCAGGCGGAGCCCGCACCGGCGCGGGGCGTTCGAGAGGTCAATCAACCCCCTGAACAGAATGGAGACGATCACGCTCGGCGGCGGGTGCTTCTGGTGCACCGAGGCCGTCCTGAAGCCGCTCCGCGGCGTCCACTCGGTCACGTCCGGCTACGCCAACGGGACTCTCAAGAACCCGACGTACCGCGAGGTCTGCACCGGGCGGACCGGCCACAACGAGGTCGTCCGCGTCGCGTTCGACCCGGCGACGATCGCGCTCGACGACCTCCTCGGCGTGTTCTTCGCCACCCACGACCCGACGTCGCTGAACCGCCAGGGCGCAGACCGCGGCACGCAGTACCGCTCAGGCGTCTACTACGAGACGCCCGAGCAGAAGACCGCCGCCGAGCGCGTCGTGGCGGACCTCACGGCGCAGGGCATCTTCGACGGGCCGATCGTGACCGAGATCGTCCCGCTCGACGTGTTCTACGCGGCCGAGGAGTACCACCAGGACTACTTCGAGCGCAACCCGGACCAGCCGTACTGCGCGGCGGTCATCGCGCCGAAGGTGGGCAAGCTGCGCAAGCAGTACTTCGAGAAGCTCGCAGCGTGACGGAGCGGGCCGGCTGCCGCACGGCGCGGGCCGAGGGCACGGCGCGCCGCGACGGCTACTGACCGCTGATCACGCTCGGGTCGATGATCATGCCCATGCCGCCCGCCCCGGAGACGACGCGCGGCGGCTGGATGCGGCCCGTGCGGTAGCCCTCGGCCAGGCCCCGCGCGATCTCGTACTGGATCAGCTGCGGCGAGATCGACTCGGCGAGCAGGCGGTTGTTGTTGGCGTCCGTCGCCGCGCGGATGGAGTCCGCCTGGCTCGTGTAGCGGACCTGCTCCAGGCGCGCGCGCGCCTCCTGCGCCTGCTGCGTGGCCCGGGCGCGCGCCTCCATCGCCGCGACGACGCTGGGCGGCGGCGTCATCCGCTGGATCGAGAGGCCGTCGATGACAAAGCAGCCGCGCCTGCCGCCGGCGGCCGACGAGTCCGCGACGGACGCGAGTCGGTCGAACGACCGCTGGATGCCGGCGACGGCCTCGCGCTGGATCTCCTCGCGGCCGCTCGTGTAGGCGACCGTGCCGAGGCGGCGGCCGACGGCGTTCTGGAGGTGCTCGCGCGTGAGGTCCCGCAGGACGCCCGTCGTGATGAGCTCGATCGACGGCTGGTACATCACGACGGCCGTCGGGCAGCCGCGCGCTGTCGAGACGTGGTAGCTCACGCCGACGTCCATCACGAACGGGAGCTGGTCGCTCGAGTTCACGCGGATCGCCTGGTCCACGGCCTCCCCCTCGGTCGAGTTCTCGGTCCACGCGACGCGCTGCGTCCGGCTCGGGAGCAGGTACACGGACGCCGTCGGCCCGTACCACTCCCACGTCGGCCCGACGACCTCCTGGAGCTGGCCGGTCCGGTAGCCGGCCTTCGTCGCGACCACGCCGACGTAGCCGGGGTCGATGTCGGCCACGCAGCCCGTCGAGGCGGCAGCCGCGGCGGTCAGGAGCAGGGCGGCGAGCAGCGGTTTCATCGGGTGGGGCGGTAGGTGCGGAGGAGGGCCACGACGAGCGCGACGACGCCGCCGCCGCCGAGGGCGGCCAGCACGATGGACCCGTCGACGTTGAGGTTCGCGATCGCCGGGAAGCCGAACGTCAGGTAGGCACCGACGGCGAGCGCGGAGAGGACGAGGCGCCAGGCGAGCTGGAAGGCGTCGGGCATCGAGGCGGAGCGGGTGACGCGTGGGGTACGGCGCGGCGGCGGATTCAGCCGCGGCCCGCGACCGCGACCCGCCCGCCCTCGTCGGCCCAGATGGTCGGGCCGAAGCGGGTCTGCGCGTCCAGGAGCTCTGCGGCGTCGAGGTCGGGCGGGAGGTGGACGAGCACGAGCTGCCGCGCGCCAGCCGCCGCGGCAATTCCGGCCGCCTCGGCCGCGGAGCTGTGGACGCCCGGCAGGTGGCCCGTCGCCTCGTGGATCAGCAAGTCGGCCTCGTGCGCGAGCGCGACGACGGTCTGGCACGGCTCGGTGTCGCACGAGTACGCGACGGACACGCCGCCGGCCTCGACCCGCAGCCCGATCGTCGGGACCGGGTGCACGACCGGGCTCGCGACGACCCGGAACGGGCCGCGCTCGAAGACAGCGGCCCCGGCGACGTTGGAGACGGGCCGCCACTCGATCGGCGGCACGTCCTCCCAGCCGCTCGTGTCGAACGCCTCGAACAGGTGCCGGGCGACCGTCAGCGTCGCGTCGAGGCCGTAGACGGGGATCGGCGCGCGGCGCCCGAGCAGCCACAGCTTCTCGATGAGGAGCGGGAAGCCGCTGATGTGATCGGGGTGCTCGTGCGTCAGCACGACTGCCTCGATGTCGGCCGGCGCGAGCCCGGCGCGCATCAGCCGGTGCACAGCGTCCCCGCCACAGTCGACGAGAAAGAACGACGTGCCCGCCTCGAAGGCCAGCATCGTCGTCGTGCGGTCGGCCGACGTGAGGGCGGATCCGGTGCCGAGAAAGTGGACAGTCATCAGGCGCGAGCGGGGAGGCGGCAGAATACCGCCTCCAGGGCGCGGCTCGTCACCGCTTCCGCTCGACGACGAACGCGCACAGCCCGACGAGCGCGTCGCGGGCCTCGGACGGCGGGAAGGCGCGCAGGCCGGCCGCGGCCTCGTCCGCCAGCGACTCCATGCGGGCGCGGGCATAGGCGGCCCCGCCGCGCTCGGTCACGAACCGGACCACTTCGGCCGTCTCGGCCCGGCTCTTCCTGCGCCGCCGGACGATCGTGCGGATCCGCTTGCGGTCTACGGCCGACGCGCGATCCAGCGCGGCGATGAGCGGGAGCGTCATCTTGCGCTCCTGGAGGTCAAGGCCGACCGGCTTGCCGGTGCTCGCCGCGGCCGTGTCGTAGTCGAACAGGTCGTCGCGGATCTGGAACGCCAGCCCGAGCGTCTCGCCCACCGCCGTCGCGCGCTCGATGTCGGCCGCGCCGGCTCCGGCGCTGGTCGCTCCGATGGCCATGCAGGCCGCCAGCAGCGAGGCCGTCTTGTCCGAGATGATCCGGAAGTACGCCTCCTCGGACGTGTCGAGCGTCCGCGCCTTCTCGATCTGGTACAACTCGCCCTCGGACATCCGGCGGACGGCCGTCGAGACGACGTGCAGCAGGTCCACGTCGCCCGCGTCGAGCGCGAGCAGGAGGCCGCGGCTGAGAAGGTAGTCGCCGAGGAGCACGCCCACCTTGTTGCGCCACAACGCGTTGACGGACGCGAGCCCGCGCCGCGTCTCCGCCTCGTCCACCACGTCGTCGTGGACGAGCGTCGCCGTGTGGAGCAGCTCCACGAGGGCGGCCCCGCGGTACGACTTCTCGGTGACGCCGCCGGCCATCTGCGCCGCGAGCAGCACGAGGGTGGGTCGGATCTCCTTGCCTTTCTGGCGCAGCAGGTACTGCGTGACGGTGTCGAGCAGGCGTACCGGCGAGCGCATCGCGCCGCGGAAGTGCCGCCGGAAGTGCGCCAGGTCGGCCTCGACCGGCGCGCGAAGCGCGTCGAGCCCCACGGGCGTGGGCCGGATGACGGGAGGGGCGAGCACGTCGGGCATCGTAAGGTTTCAGTCTGCGGTGAAACCTGTACCCCGCCGCGCGGCGGAGGTTGCTCGGGGGGACGAGTTCGGGGAAAAGGCAGTGTGGAGAGAACGGCTGCTGCGCCCGAAGCGCCCTCTCCACCCTCGGCCTCCCCAACCTCCTCTCATCCCTCCAGCCCCGGCCACAGGTGGCGGCCGACAGCACACCGCGCGCACCGGCCCTCATCGCAGTAGTCGCGGGCGAGTGCCTGCGCGCCCTGCGCGTCGAGGGCGGTCCGGATGCGCGCCCCCGCCTCGCGGAACGCGCCTGCGATGTGGTCTTTCGGAGCGGGGAGGGCTGCGACGACCGCGAGAACGCGCGCGTCGAGGGCGGGGTCGTCGCGGAGGTCGGCGTCGAGCAGCAGGACCGGCGCGACGGCGTTGACGAGCACGTCGCGGGCACGGTCCAGCCCGAGGCGCGGCGTCCCGTCGGCCGTCGGCGGGCGGAGCAGGTCCAGGGCGGCGTCGGGGCCGCCGGCGAGCGCGTCGGCGAAGCGGGCGACGGCGTCGGTGCGGAGGACGCCGCCGGGGGCGAGAAGGGCGGCCCCCTGCGCGAGCCGCCGCCGGGGCGCATTGGCGGGCCGGCCGCCGTGCCGCCACGCCTCACGCGCCATCGGGACGAGCCCCGGCGCGACGCGCACGAACCGCTCCGAGGCGGCGTCGTCGCCCACGGGCCGAAGCCAGCCGGCCGCCCCGAGCACGAGCGCGTGGACGTCGCGGGGGCACCCGAGCGCCCGCGCGGCCGCGAGTGGCAGGCGGCCGGCGAGCGTTTCCATCGCCGCGGCGTTGTCGCTGTAGCCGAGCGCCCGGAAGACGCGCGCGACGAGGAGCGCGCTGAGGTCGGGCCGGCGGCCGTAGGCCCGCCCGAGCACCTGCGCGCGTGCGCGGAGCCGGGTCGATCCGAGCGCGCGGAGCCACGACGCGGCGAGCGCCTCGGGCACCTCGGGCCACCGCGTGCGGCAGCGCGGGCCGACCGTCGGCTCGGCGGCGAGGTCGCGGACGACCGCGGCGAGGCGCCGGTCGAGGTGCGGCAGCAGGACCAGCTCGGGCAGGGCCGAGCCGTCGGCGCGGCGCAGCGTGCCCGTGCGGGTGTCCGCGCTGAGGACGACGTGCAGCACGACGCGGTCGTAGGCCGGGTCCGTGTGGTGGCCGTGGCGCTCCCAGTCCGCGCTCGTGCGGTGGATCTCGACGTCGCCGGCCCACGCGAGCCCGCCGATGGCGACGAGCGCGTCCGAGAAGTCCGGCCCCGATCCGCGGTTGAGGCGTCCCGGGCGAACGATGCGGACCGCCTCGCCCTCGGTCGTCCGCAGCGTGCGGCCGTCGAAGAGGCCGCGGCTCCAGGCGTGCTGCACGACAGCTTCCGGGACGGCGTCGAGCACCGTGCGTGGCTCGCCGAGCACGAGCGTCCGCTCGTCGAGCGTGCGGTCGGCGAAAGAGACCGGGTACAGCGGGGCAGGGTCGGACGGAGAAAACAGGGTCACGGTCGGGGCGGCGTGTCTGCCCACAGACCCGCGCCCGGCCCGGATCTAACCCTCGGTCGACGTGGGCTCGACAATTCCGTCCGCGAGCGCCCGGTCGAGGAGCCACGTCAGCTCGCCATCCTCGGGGGCGACGCGGCCGACCGGGGGCGGATTCTCGGAGAACGCCGCCGCGAGGGCGTCGCGCTTGTCGGCACCCGCGGCGGCGATGAGCGTCACGGCCGAGCGGCCGAGGACGGGCAGCGAGAGCGAGATCCGGTCGCGGACGGCCATGCCCGCAGGGGCCTCGGTCGCGACGACGCGTCGGTTCTTCTCCTCCAGGGCTGGGCTGCCGGGGAAAAGCGACGCGACGTGGCCGTCGGGTCCCATCCCGAGGTGGAGCACGTCGAAGCGCGCCTTGGCGTTGCCGAAGAACTCCTCCAGGCAGGACTCGTAGCGCCGCGCCGCCTCGTCCGCGCCGTGCTCGCCCTCGATCCGGTGGACGTTCGACGCGGGGATGCCGGCCGGCTCGACGAGCGTCCGCTGCGCCATGCCCGCGTTGCTGTCCGGGTCGTCCGGCCCGACGGCCCGGTCGTCGCCCCAGAACACGTGGACGCGGTCCCACTCGATTCCTTCGGCTGCGGCGAGACGCGTGTAGGCCGCGACCGGCGTTGAGCCGCCCGTGAGGCAGACGAGGGCACGCGGGCGGACGGCCAGGACGGACCGGACGATGTCGGCCGTTCGGTCGGCCAGGGCGTCGGAGACGGCAGCGGGCGTGGGGAAGACGACGATGGAGCGCATGGCGGGAGCGGGCGAGGCCGGAAGGTAGGCGGCCGGGCCGGGGTCGGCCACCGGGAGGATCGTCAGAATGGCGACGGTGGGTGACAGAAGCACGTCTTACACCGAGTGCGGCGTCTGCGCGCGGTCTCCCGGCATGCGGCCCTCTCGTCGTGCGGGCCTCTCGTCGTGCGCGCACCGGTGCTTACGATCCGTCGGTGACAACCGCCCACCTGCGAGAATGTCATCCTGAACTCGATTCAGGATCTGCCTTTTTCGGAGAGCGTCGAGCGAGTCAGATCCTGAATCGAGTGGGCTGCGCCGGCCTGCGGCTCAGGATGACAACAAGTTTGGGTTGTGGCATGGACGAGCGCGAGGCGCTCCGCGTCGACACGGAGCGTTGTCGAGGCGTGCGGTGCTCGCGTACGTCAGCCCGTGAGTCGGTCCGCGGCGTCCGGCCCCCACGTGCCCGAGGCGTACGGGTGGACCTCGCGGTCGCCCGCGTCGAGGAGCGTCTCGTAGAGGCGCCACGCCTGCTCGGCCTCGTCGGCGTGGACGAACAGTGTCGGGTCGCCTTTGGCGATGTCGCGCAGGAGCGTCTCGTAGGCGTCCGGGAGGCGGCCGAAGGCCTCCTCGTAGCGGAAGTCCAGCTCCTGCGTGGTCACGCCGAAGCCGTCGCCGGGGGCCTTGACCTCGAAGCTCAGCCGGAAGCCCTCGTCGGGCTGGAGGCGAATGCGGAGCACGTTGGGGATGGGCGCGGTGCGCGCCTCGCCGGCGCGGCGGAAGAGCGCGACGGGCGGCTTGCGGAAGACGACGGCGATCTCGGTGAGCCGCTCCGGCATGCGCTTGCCCGTCCGCAGGATGAACGGGACGCCCTGCCAGCGCCAGTTGTCCACGTGCAGGCGGACCGCCGCGAACGTCTCGGTCGTCGAGCCGTCGGCGACGCCGTCGTGCTCCAGGTAGCCCTCCTTGCCGCCGCCGGCCGCGTACTGCCCGAGCACGACCCCGTCGCGGCGGGCGGTCCGCGTGGACCGCAGCACCTTGATCTTCTCGGTCCGGATGCCGTCGGCGTCGAGGCGCACGGGCGGCTCCATCGCGGCGAGCGTGAAGAGCTGCGTGAGGTGGTTCTGGATCATGTCGCGGAGCGTGCCCACGCCGTCGAAGTAGCCCGCGCGGCCGGCCGCGTCGTTCGTCTCGGCGACGAGGATCTCGACGCGCTCGACCCCTTGCCGATTCCAGACCGACTCGAAGATGGCGTTGGCGAACCGGAAGACGAGCAGGTTCTGGACGGTCTCCTTGCCGAGGTAGTGGTCGATCCGGTAGACGCTGTCCTCCTCGAAGTGCTCGTGGACGACCGCGTTGAGCTCGCGCGCGCTCTGGAGGTCCTTGCCGAAGGGCTTCTCGATGACGAGCCGCCCCCAGCCGGCCGCCGCGCTGCCTGCGGCACCTCCGGCCTCGCCCGCGTCGCGGCGCTCGGCCTCGTGCTCGCCGAGCGCGTGGATGGCGTCGGGGAACGTGGACGGGGGGAGGGCGAGGTAGTAGACGCGGTTGCCCGTCGTGCCGATCTCGACCTCGACCTCGGCGGCCCGCTCGAAGACGGCGTCGAGATCGGCGTAGGAGGCGACGCGGGCGTAGCGGAGCGTCTTTTCGGCCCATGCCGCCGCGTCCTGCTCCGGCACGTCCACGGCGACGAGCGCCGCGACGGCCGTCTGCTGGAGCTGCGCGTCGTCCCAGTCCGACCGGCCCACGCCGAGGACCGCGAACGGGGCGTCGCCGGCGTCGTGCGTCGAGACGCGGTAGAGGGCCGGGAAGAGCTTGACTGCGGCGAGGTCGCCCGTGGCCCCGAAGAGGACGAAGAGGTACGGCGGCATGAGGGTGGGATGCTGGGACGCAGGAGCGACGGCAGGCAAGATCCGTCACCGCACGCGCTCATGCGTTCCTGCGCGCCGGCGTTCCTGCACTCGCTCAGCCGCGCGCTTCGGCGGCCCGGAGCGTGTTGGCGAGCAGCATCGCGATCGTCATCGGGCCGACGCCGCCCGGAACCGGCGTGATGGCACCCGCGACGGCCTCGACGGCCTCGAAGTCGACGTCGCCGACGAGGCGGTAGCCGCGCTCGCGCGAGGCGTCGTCGACGCGGTTGATGCCGACGTCGATCACGACCGCACCGGAGCGGACCATGTCGGCGGTCACGAAGCCGGCGCGGCCGATGGCCGCGACGAGGATGTCGGCCTGCCGCGTGACGGCGGGGAGGTCGCGGGTCCGGCTGTGGCAGACCGTTACGGTGGCGTCGATGCCCTTGCCGAGGAGCAGCCCGGCCATGGGCTTGCCCACGATGTCGCTGCGGCCG
>JANPJI010000237.1:0-3646 GCA_031425425.1 Rubricoccaceae bacterium | reverse complement strand
CGACATCCGCGGCGTGCGCGAGCAGGTCGGCGAGGCTGGCCTGCTCGTGGACCCGGCGTCTGTCGAGGCGCTCGCCGACGGCGTGCGGCGGCTGTGGACCGACGCCGCGCTCGGGGAGGCCCTCGTCGCCCGCGGGCGCGCCCGGCTCGCCGAGCGCTCGCCGGCGGCCTTCGACCGCGGCGTCGCCGCCGTCGTCGCCGAGGCGAACGAGCGCGTCCGCTCCGGCGACGCGCCCCTCTCCCGCCTCCCGGCGGCACCGCGATGTCCGACACGCCGTTCCCGTTCGAGACGTACTCGCACGCCGGCGAGGTCGTCGCCGTCGTCGTCCGGGCCGGCGTTCGGCCCGCCGCGACCGCCTTCGCGACCGACGCGGAGGCGTCGCTCCAGCTCGGGTTCATCGTGTCCCCCGCCGGCCGCGAGATCCCCCGCCACGTCCACCGTCCGCCGGTCCGCACGGTCACGCGCTCGGCCGAGGTCCTCGTCGTCGACTCGGGGACGTGCGAGATGGACCTCTACGGCGACGACCTGACGCCGGTCGCGACGGTCGCGTTGAACACGGGCGACGTGGCCCTTCTGCTCTGCGGCGGCCACGGCTTCCGGATGACGGACGACACGGTGATCCTGGAGATCAAGCAGGGGCCGTACCCCGGCCTCGACGAGAAGGAGCACTTCTAACCCGACCCGCTCTATGGGCTTCCCCGACGCCCTTCCGCGCATCCCCGTCAACGAGCCCCTGCTGGGCGGCAACGAGCTTGCGTACGTCGCCGAGTGCGTCGAGACGGGCTGGGTGTCCTCCGCCGGGCGCTTTGTGGACGCCTTCGAGGCGGGCTGGGCGGCGTACTGCGGGCGGCGCCACGGCGTCTCGGTCGCCAACGGGACCGTCGCCCTCGAGGCGGCCGTGGCCGCGCTCGGCCTCGGCCCCGGCGACGAGGTCCTCGTGCCGACGTTCACCATCGTCTCGTGCGCGCAGGCCGTCGTCTACGCCGGGGCCACGCCCGTGCTCGTCGACGCCGACCCGGAGACGTGGGGCCTCGACGTCGCTGCGGCCGAGGCGCGCGTCACGCCGCGCACGCGGGCCGTCATGCCGGTCCACATCTACGGCCACCCCGTGGACATGGGGCCGCTGCTCGCGCTCGCCGCGCGCCACGGCCTCGCCGTGATCGAGGACGCCGCGGAGGCCCACGGGGCGGAGGTGCTCATCGACGGGCCGGACGGCCCCGCGTGGCACCGCTGCGGCGGCCTCGGCGACGTGTCCACGTTCAGTTTCTACGCCAACAAGGTTCTCACGACGGGCGAGGGCGGGATGGTGCTTACGGACGACGACGCCCTCGCCGAGCGCCTCCGCGGCCTCCGCAACCTGTGCTTCCTCCCCGAGCGCCGGTTCTACCACGAGGCGCTCGGGCACAACTTCCGCCTGACCAACCTCCAGGCCGCCCTCGGCGTGGCGCAGCTCGAGCGCGTCGACGAAGCCGTGGCGCGCAAGCGGGCCATCGGGCAGGCCTACGCCGAGCGCCTCGCTGACGTGGCCTGCCTGGACCTCCAGGCCGAGAAGCCGTGGGCGCGAAGCGTCTTCTGGATGGTCGGCGTGGTCCTCCGCGACGACGCGCCGCTGGACCTGAGCGCGTTCGCCGCCGCCCTCGACGCGCGCGGCGTCGAGACGCGCCCGTTCTTCCTCGGGATGCACGAGCAGCCCGCCTTCCACGCGCGCGGCCTCTTCCACGGCGAGCGCTACCCCGTCGCCGAGCGCCTCGCGCGGCGCGGCCTCTACCTGCCCTCCGGCCTCGCCCTCACCGAGGGCCAGATCGACCGCGTCTGCGCGGCCGTCCGCGACGTCCTCTCGTGATGCCCGACCCGACCCCCTTCGGCACCGCCTACGCCGACGCCTACGACGCGCTCTACCGCGACAAGGACTACGACGCCGAGTGTGACGTCCTCGAACAGGCCTTCGCCGAGCGCGCAGACGGCCCCGTGCGGACCGTCCTCGACGTGGGGTGCGGCACGGGCGGCCATGCGCTGCGCCTTGCACGCCGCGGCTACGCCGTCACCGGCGTGGACCGCTCCGCGGCGATGCTCGCCCACGCTCGCGCGAGCGCCGAGCCCGGCCTCGACGCCTCGTTCATCGAGGGCGACCTCCGCGATGTCCCCGCGGCGCTCGGACCTGGCACGGCCCCGTTCGATGCCGCCGTGGTGATGTTCGCCGTCCTGGGCTACCTCACCGAGACGGCCGACCTGCGCGCCGCCCTCGCGGGCCTCCGCTCGGCGCTCCGTCCCGGCGGCCTGCTCGTGCTCGACGGGTGGTACGGCCCGGCCGTCCTCGCGGACCCGCCCGGCGAGCGCCTCCGCGTGCTGGACCTCGGCGGTGGGCGGACCGTCCTCCGGGCGGCCTCAGGCACCCTCGACCCGCTCCGTCACCGCTGCACGGTTGACTACCGCCTGTGGACGCTCGACGGCGACCGCGTCGCCGCGCGCGCCGAGGAGCGCCACGCGATGCGGTTCTTCTTCCCCCTCGAACTGGACGCGCTCCTCGCCGATGCCGGCTTCGATGCGCCCGCCCTCGGTGCCTTTCCTGACCTCGGCCGGCCCCCCGACGCCGGGACGTGGACCTTCATCGCCGCGGCCCGCGCGGCTGGACACCCATGACCTCCACCGCCATCCTCCGCGGCCTCGCGCCGCCTGTGCTCTGGAACGCCCTGCGCCGCCTGCGGCCGGCCAGCCCCTCCACGGTTCCGCCGCCGCCCCAGTTCGAGATCGTCCCGGAGGGCTTCCCCGACGGCTGGAGCGAGGGGACAGGGATCTACGACACACCCGCCGTCGTGGCCGGGCACCGGGCCAAGTGGCCGCGCTTCAAGGCGCTCGTAGGCGGCACCGGCGCGCTCGGTGTCTCGCACGAGTCCGACCTCTCCACGCGGGACGACCTTGCGACGCACAACACGGTGATGTCGTTCGCCTACGTCGCGGCGCGCGCAGCCCGCGACGGGCGATTGTCCATCCTGGACTGGGGCGGCGGTCCGGGCCACTACGCCCTCTTCGCCCGCGCCGTCCTGCCCGGCGTCGAAGTCGCCTACGCCTCCCGAGACCTGCCCGCCATCGCGGCCCTCGGCCCCGACCTGCTGCCCGAGGACCGGTTCTTCGGAGACGACCGCTGCTTCGACGAGCGGTACGGCCTCGTCGTCGCCAGCGGGTCGCTGCACTACGTCCCGGAGTGGCAGGGCACGTTCCGCCGGCTCGCAGCGTCGGCGAGCCGGTCGCTCTTCGTGACTCGCTTCCCCGTCACCGAGGGGCCGTCGTTCGTGTACGTCCAGCGCGTGCCGGAGGAGTACGGATACGGGTCCGGCCTCTCGATCTACGGGTGGTGCCTCGGCCGGGAGGCGTTCCTCGCCGAGGCGGCGGCGGCGGGGCTGCAGCTCGCCCGCGAGTTCGTCGTCGGCGAGGACTGGCAGGTCGCGGGGGCCCCATCGCCGTGCCTCGTCCGCGGGTTTCTGTTCGACCGCGCCGGCGACGAGCCGGGGCAGGCCTAGCTTGAGCCGCCCGCCTGCCGTGCTGCCGATGCTGCCTGCCCGAATCGCTCTCGCCGGCCTCTGGCTCGCCGCCGGGTGCGCCGGCCAGTCGCCGGCCGAGGCCCCCACCGGGCTCGGTGCCCCACCGG
>JANPJI010000236.1:0-3392 GCA_031425425.1 Rubricoccaceae bacterium | reverse complement strand
GACCGCTACGCCGCCGGGCCCAAGAGCGACGCCCTGCTGGACCGCTACGGCCTCCGCGGCCGGCGCGTGCTCATGACGACCGGCCGCATGTCCGCGACGGAGCGCTACAAGGGCTTCGACGAGACGCTCGCCGCCCTCGCGCGCCTGCTGCCCGAGCACCCGGACCTCGCGTATGTGGCCGTCGGCGAGGGCGACGACCGCGCGCGCCTCGAAGGCGTCGCCGCGCGCCTCGGCGTGGCCGACCGGGTCGTGTTCACCGGCTACATCGACGAGGCCGAGAAGGCCGACCACTTCCGCCTCGCCGACGCCTACGTGATGCCGAGCGACGGCGAGGGCTTCGGGTTCGTCTTCCTCGAAGCGCTCGCCTGCGGGATTCCGTGCGTGGGCTCCGACACCGACGGCGGGCGCGAGGCGCTGCGCCTCGGCGAGCTCGGCCGGCTCGTCCGCCCGGACGACGCCCCGGCCCTCGACGCGGCGATCCTGGACGCGCTCGCCGCGCCGCGCGGCGTCCCGCCAGGCCTCGGCTTCTTTGCCTTCCCGCACTTCGCCGCCCGCGCCGACGCCATGCTCCGCACCGTCGCCGGATGAGCACAGCGCCAACCTCGCTGTCCGCCCCCACGCGTCCGAACCCCCCGTTCAGTCGCGCACTCGCTCCGCTGGCTGCGCCGACCTCACGGTTCGCACTCGCGCGTCTGAACTGTCCCCCTCAATCGAGGGGGACAGTTGTCCGAGCCGGGAGCGAAGCGACCCGCCGGGCAACGGGGGGTTCTGCCCCCGCCGCGCGGTGAAGCGCGCCCTCATCTGCGGCGTCGGCGGGCAGGACGGGGCGTACCTCGCCCGGCTCCTGCTGGACAAGGGCTACGCCGTCGTCGGGACCTCCCGCGACGCCCAGACGGCCTCGTTCTCCGCCCTGGACCGCCTCGGCATCCGCGACCGCGTCCAGGCCGTCTCGATGACGCTCACCGACTTCCGGAGCGTCCTCCAGGTCATCGCCGACGCCCGGCCGGACGAGATCTACAACCTCGCCGGCCAGACCTCCGTCGGCCTCTCGTTCCAGCTCCCCGTCGAGACGCTCGAGTCCATCTCCACCGGCACGCTCAACCTCCTCGAAGCGCTCCGCTTCACGCGCCTCCCGGCGCGGCTCTACAACGCCTGCTCCAGCGAGTGCTTCGGCGACACCGGCGGCGTGCCCGCCACCGAGGACACCGCCTTCCGCCCGCGCTCGCCCTACGGCGTCGCCAAGGCCGCCGCCTTCTGGCAGGTCGCCACGTACCGCGAGGCCTACGGCCTCTTCGCCTGCTCGGGCATCCTCTTCAACCACGAGTCGCCGCTGCGCCCCGAGCGCTTCGTCACGCGCAAGATCGTCGCCGCGGCCGCCCGCATCGCCGGGGGCAGCGGCGAGCGCCTGCGCCTCGGCAACCTCGACGTCGTCCGCGACTGGGGCTGGGCCCCCGAGTACGTGGACGCCATGTGGCGCATGCTCCAGGCCGACACGCCCGACGACTTCATCGTCGCCACCGGCCAGAGCCGCAGCCTGCGCACGTTCGTCGCCGAGGCGTTCGAGGCGGCCGGGCTGGACTGGGCCGACCACGTCGAGACGGACGCCGCCCTGCTCCGGCCCTCGGACCTCGCCTACTCCGGCGGCGACCCCGCCCGCGCCGCCCAGCGCCTCGGCTGGCAGGCCTCCGTCACCGGGGCCGACGTCGTCCGCCGGATGGTCCAGGCCGAGACCGGCTCCCGGCCCGCGTGAGCGCCACCCTCCAGGCTCCCGCCGCGGTCGCGCCCGCCCCGCGACACCTGGCACGTCCTTTCCCGGGCGTCCCCTCTCCCCCTGGGAGAGGGACAGGGTGAGGGTCTCCCCCCGTCGCAGCCGCGCCCGCCCCGCGTGAGCGCCGCCCTCCAGGCTCCCGCTTCGGCCGCCCCCGCCGCGGTCGCCCCGACGCCGCTCTGGCCCGAGCGCTACGGCATGCTCGACGGCTGGCGCGGCCTCGCCGCCGTCGCCGTCGTCGTCCACCACGTCGCCCCGCAGGCCGGCCTCCCGGGCCTCGCCGGCCTCTTCCTCGGCCACTGGGCCGTCATGGCGTTCTTCGTCATCAGCGGCTACTGCATCGCCGCGGCTGCGGACGCCTGCCTCCGCCGCGGGCTCTCGTTCCGGACCTTCATGCGCCGCCGCCTCCGGCGCATCTACCCGCCCTACGCCCTCGCCGTCGCCTACTTCGCCGCGACGCGCGTCGCCAAGCTCGCCCTCACCGGCGTCAACGACATCCCGACGTCGCCCGTCCAGTGGGTCCAGAACCTCACGCTGACGCAGTGGGTCACCCTCCTCGTCAACCCGGGCCTGTACGCGCCGAACAACCCGACCAACTTCGTCTCGGCGTACTGGTCGCTGGGCTACGAGGAGCAGTTCTACCTCGTGATGGCCCTCGCGATGGTCGCCACGGTGCGGACCGGCCGGTCCCTGCTCGTCTGGGTCGGCGTCCTCCTCGCGGTCGCCGTCGTCTGGGTCGGGGCGCTCCCGCGCCTCAGCACCGGCCTCTTCGTGGACTACTGGGTGCCCTTCGCCGTGGGCGTGCTCGTGTTCCACCGCCTGTGCCGGCTCGGGTCCGCGAGCCACCGCCGCCTGGTGGACGGCACGCTCGTCGCGCTCCTGCTCGCGGGCGTCTGGGGGACGTGGTTCGCGGGCGCGGCGTGGGACGGCCAGGCGAAGGCGGCCGAGACCGTGGCGGTGTCCGCGTTCGCGCTCCTGCTGATCGCGCTGCGGCCCGTGAGCGACTCGGCGATGCGGTCGCGGGCCGGGACGGCGCTCGCCACGCTCGGCGTGCTGACGTACAGCCTGTACCTCGTGCACCAGTGCAACCTGTTCGTGAGCGCGCGGGCGGCGGACGCGCTGGGGCTGGCGGGGTGGCCGTCGCTGGGGGTGCAGGTGGCGCTGCACGTGGCCCTCGCGGTACCGTTCTACCTCGTCTGCGAGCGCCCCTTCCGCAACGCGCCGCTCGTGCCCGGCCTCACGGGGGCGGACGCGAGCGCCTCATTCAAACCGGCGACATCTACTACCCCCCTACAGAGCCTGTGACGTGCGGACGTGGCCCGCGGAGTCGTGGTTATCCCGCTCCAGCACTTCGATCTGGCTATTTCAGGCGGAGATCCAACGCGGGGTGCGAACGGCGTGGGTGGATGCGCACAACCTGCGGAGCCGATGCCGTCTACCGGACAGTGAAGGAATCACAGCACATCCAGACATGATCCAACCGTCAAACGCGCTTGCCGATCCGAATGACACGCGTCCCCTGCAGCAGTGCGTCCGGTGCGTGATGGACACGACCGATCCAGACATCACGTTCGACGCCGATGGAGTATGCCGGTACTGCCATGAATACCCCGTTGCGGTCCGT
>JANPJI010000235.1:0-4211 GCA_031425425.1 Rubricoccaceae bacterium | reverse complement strand
CACCGGGCCTTCGAGGACCACGTCCGGGTGGTTCAGGAGACGCTCGCCGAGCTCGACGCCAGCGACAAGCCGACCGTGATGGTCTACAACAAGGTCGACGCGCTCGAAGACGCGGGCCTGCTCGAGGCGCTCCAGCACGAGGCGACGGCGGCCGGCCGTCCGGCCGTGTTCATCTCGGCCCAGCGCGGCATCGGCCTCGACGACCTTCGAGCGGCGGCGCTCGCGCTCGTCGAGGCGGACTACTCGGAGGACACGGCATTGCTGCCCGTCGCAGAGGCGAAGGCGCGGGCCTACCTCCACTCCGTCGCCGAGGTCCGCGCCGAGGAGGTCGGCATGGCGACGGACGCGTTCGACGACACGGCTCCGCCGGTGCCGGTCTTCCGGATCCGCTACCGCGCCTCGGCCAAGAACGCGCCGGACCTCGAGCGGATGCTGGGCCGCTTCGGTGCGCTCCGGTGGATGGATGCTGCCGAGCCCGTCGGTCCGTCGGCCGGCGACGGTGCCGTGCAGGGGGCCGCCGAGCCGGCGTCGCAGGCGATCGGCTGAGGTTCGTTTCGGGCGTCCGCGGGTGTCCCGCCGCGCCCTGTTTCGGCGAGCGGCCTGGCGGAGGGCTGAACGGTCGAATCGCGTGCGTGAGCGGCGATACCTGGAACGCCGTTTGCACGTCTTGGATTGGACGGCTCCGCTAGCTTGCACACCTGTCGTCCCCCCCCCAGGCCATGACCATTGCCACGCTCCTGACCTCGATCGAGCCGCTCACGACGGACGACACCGTCGGCGAGGCGCTCGTCCACCTCGCCGATGCGCACGTCGGGCACCTTCCCGTCGTGACGCCGGACGGCCGCCTCGACGCGCTCGTGAGCGAGGCGGCGCTCCGGGCACACCCGGACCCCGAGGTGCCCGTCGGCGCGCTCGTCGCTGGCCCGCCCGTCTCCGTCGCGCCGGAGACGCACGTCTTCGACGCGGCACACCTCATGCGGCGGCACGACCTGAGCGTGCTCCCTGTCGCCGACGCCGAGGCGCGCTACGTCGGTCTGGCCGTCCGGCAGGACGTCTTCGCGCAGCTCGCGCACATGCTCGCAACCGAGGAGCCCGGTGCCATCGTGGTGCTGGACGTGGACCGCCGGGACTTCTCGCTCGGGCAGGTCGCGCAGCTCATCGAGCAGAACGGAGTCCGCATCCTGTCGGTGTCCACCGAGGACGACCCCGGCGCGGGGCGCGTCCGCGTGACGCTGAAGCTGAACGTGACCGACACGGCGCGCGTGCGGCACCTCATGGACCACTACGGCTATCCCGTCGTGGCCGTGTTCGACGAGATACAGGATGACCTCGAAGACCGCGCGGCGGCCTTCCTTCGCTACCTGGAGGTGTAGGCACCGGGTCACGGGGCAGGAGGAGAGGCGGCCGGCTCCTCAAGTCCGCGTCTATCCACTCGTGCCCCGTTCCAGTCCGGGTGAACCCGGTCATCCCTCATGCTCTCGTCTCGCGCCTTCCATGCCCTCGCGCTCGTCGCCGCGGCCCGAACGGCTGCGCATGCGTCGCGGTCTGTCGCCGACCGGCGAGCGGGGCACGACGCATCCGGGCAGCAGGCAGAGCGGCCGGCACGCGCAGGCCTCGCCGAGGCCGTCCGGGACCTTGCCGTCCTGCTCGTGCGCCTCCGCGTGCGCCTCGCCGCTGAGGTCCCGGCCGACGCCACGGCCGCGCTCGTGCAGGCCTTCGAGGGACGCCTCGTGCTCGACGATGTGGCGCGGGCCGCGCGGCGCGCGCACCAGACGCTGCTGAGCCTGTACCCGGCCGTCGACGCCGACCTCGCGGAAGAGGCGCGCCGTCTCGCCGTCGAGGCCGCGGCGCTTGCCGTGGCCGATGGCCCTGGAGCCGCTGAGACGGCTGCGCTCGCCGAGCGCGTCGCCGCCTGGCTTGACCGCGTCGCGGCGTAACGGCGGCACGAGTGCGTCCCGGCGCGTCTCCGCAGGGTCCGTGATCATCGGACGGTCCGGTGGACGCCGCGGCGTCCGATTGTGGCCGTGGTGGGCTGCCGTGACATTCGATTCCGGCCGTGGTGGGCGTAGAGGCACAGCATGCTGTGCCCCTACCGCGCGCGAACGCACAGGTCGACGTTTCCGCGGTACCCCCGCGAATGCACGGTCTAGCGTTCCTCGGTATCCCCGAAACCGCCCCGGCTCGCTGTCCTGCGAACGCCCTGGTTCATCGTCGCATGGCGACCACGTCACGATGCGTCCATGGTCTGCCAGACGCGGCGGCGCGCCAACAATCGGCCCGCTCGGGCGTTCCTGCGGGGTCACGAAACGCCCGTTTCGGCCGTAGTTTGCACGGTCCGACCGGCCCCGCCCCCCCGATCCCGCCTTGATGCCCGACTCGACGCTCCCCGACACGCACCCGACAGACGCCCTCGCCCCGCTCGGCACCGACAGCCTGCCCGACACCCCCGAAACTGGCGCTCCGCCCGCCGAGACGCCCACTGGCCGCGGCGACTACGGGGCGTCCAACATCCAGGTCCTCGAAGGGCTCGAAGCGGTCCGCAAGCGCCCCGCGATGTACATCGGCGATGTCGGCGTGCGCGGGCTGCACCACCTCGTCTACGAGGTCGTGGACAACTCGATCGACGAGGCACTCGCGGGCTACTGCTCCAACATCGCCGTGACGATCCACGAGGACAACTCGGTGTCTGTGAGCGACGACGGCCGCGGCATCCCGGTCGGGATGATGGAGAAGGAGCAGAAGCCGGCCGTCGAGGTCGTAATGACCGTCCTGCACGCCGGCGGCAAGTTCGACAAGGACACGTACAAGGTCTCCGGCGGGCTCCACGGGGTCGGCGTGAGCTGCGTCAACGCGCTCTCGGACCGGCTCGACGTCGAGGTTCGCCGAGACGGCGGCGTGTACCACATGGCCTTCGAGAAGGGCGACACCGTAGACACACTCGTGCGGACGCGCGACATGACGGGGGCCGAGACGACCGGCACAACGGTCCGCTTCCTCCCGGATGCCACCATCTTTACGGAGTCTGTCTACCGGTTCGACACGCTCGCGTCGCGCATGCGCGAGCTGGCCTACCTCAACCGCGGCATCACGATCACGCTGGACGACCTCCGCGAGGACGACGAGGCGCTCCGCCGCGAGACGTACCGCTCCGAGGGCGGGCTCGCCGAGTTCGTGGCCTACCTCGACGAGACCCGCGAGTCGCTGTTCGACGGCTCGATCGACCTCGAGGACGAGTCCGGCGACGTGCCCGTCGCGCTGTCGATGCGCTACAACGCAGGCTACCAGGAGAACGTCCTCTCGTTCGTCAACAACATCAACACGCACGAGGGCGGGACGCACGTCTCGGGCTTCCGCCGCGCGCTTACGCGCACGCTCAAGGCGTATGCGGACGGCTCGGGCCTGCTCAAGAACGCCAAGGTCGAGCTCTCGGGCGAGGACTTCCGCGAGGGCCTCACGGCGGTCCTCTCGGTGAAGGTGCAGGAGCCGCAGTTCGAGGGCCAGACCAAGACCAAGCTCGGCAACGGCGACGTCGCCGGGGCCGTCGAGAGCCTCGTCGCGGCCCGCCTTCAGGAGTGGCTGGACGACCACCCCAAGGAGGCCCGCACGGTCGTCAACAAGGTCATCCTCAGCGCCCAGGCGCGGACGGCGGCACGGCGCGCGCGCGAACTCGTCCAGCGCAAGAGCGCGTTCGGCGGCGGCGGCCTGCCGGGCAAGCTCGCCGACTGCGCGTCCAAGGACGCGTCCGAATCTGAGCTGTACCTCGTCGAGGGCGACTCGGCTGGCGGCTCGGCGAAGCAGGCCCGCGACCGCCACTTCCAGGCCATCCTCCCGCTGCGCGGCAAGATCCTCAACGTCGAGAAGGCGCGCCTGGAGCGAATCCTGGAGAACGAGGAGATCAAGAACATCGTGATCGCCCTCGGCGTCGGCCTGAGCGGCAACCCGGACGATTTCAACGCGGACAAGCTGCGCTACCACAAGGTCGTCCTGATGACGGACGCCGACGTGGACGGGGCGCACATCCGGACGCTCCTGCTGACGTTCATCTATCGCCACCTGCGGCCGCTGCTGGAGTCGGGCTACATCTACATCGCGCTCCCGCCGCTGTACCGCGCCAAGAAGGGCCCGCACGAGGTCTACGCGTGGACCGACGAGCAGCTCCAGGCGGCCATCCTGGAGGTCGGCAACGGCTCCAACCGCGGCGTCGGCGTGCA
>JANPJI010000234.1:0-8086 GCA_031425425.1 Rubricoccaceae bacterium | reverse complement strand
CCGAGTCTACCGGGAGACGCGCGCCGCCGAGGCCGAGGCCCGCCTCGCGGAGGCACAGGCCCAGACGGCGCGTCCGTCGGGCACCGCTCCCGCGTCGCCGGCCGCATCCGGTGCCTACTCGGGGTCGGTCGACCTCTCGGGGACGCGCACGATGTGCATCACCTACGACCGGACGAGCGTGCCGGCCTACCGGGGCCTCGTGCTGTGCTACATGCTCGAGATGGAGCAGCAGCGCGACGGGTCGGTGCGCGGGACCGGCTTCAAGTACTTCGAGATGGAGGCCGGGACCCAGGGCCGCGACCTGGACCCCGGCGAGCAGACGCCGATCCGGCTCACGGGCTCGGTCGACAACTCCGGCACGATCCAGATCCAGTACACCGAGCAAGGCGCGCGGCGCTCCACGCGCGGCACCGCCCGCTTCAACACGGCGCGGACAGTGGTCGATCCGAACAGCGGCAACCCCGAGTACCCCGGCACCTTCCGCACGGACGCGGCCGGTGCATCCGGCCCGGCCCGCTTCGTCGCCGTCCCCCTGATTGACTGAGCCGCGCCGGCGATCCGCAGGGCGCGGGGCCACGCAGCGGGGCACACGTAGCTTCGCCGCATGGCCAAGAACCAGCGCACCTCGACCGGTGCCTCGCACGACGACCTCGCGACCGCCTTCCGCCACGGGCGCTTCGCGCCGCTGTACTTCTTCTACGGCGACGAGGGCTTCCTCATCGACGAGCTCCAGGCGCTCGCCATCCAGCACGCCGTCGAGCCCGCCACGCGGGACTTCAACCTCGACGTCGTCTTCGGCCCCGAGGCGAGCGCGCCGGCCGTGCTCGCCCAGTGCGCCCAGTTCCCGATGATGGCCGAGCGGCGGCTCGTGGTCGTCCGTGGCTTCGAGAAGCTGGACCAGAACGCCCTTTTCAAGGACTACGCCGAGCGACCCAACCCCAGCGCCTCCGTCGTGCTCATCTGTACGGGCAAGCCGAACCTCTCGGCGCACCCGTACCGCGCGCTCAAGCAGCACGCCGTCTGGGCCGAGTTCCCGGCCTACAAGGACCGCCAGATCCCCGCCTTCGTCGAGGCGCGCTTCAAGAAGGCCCGCGTGGAGGCAGAGAGCGGGGCCGCGGCGATGCTCGCCGAGCTGGCCGGGACGGACCTGAGGGCCGTCGCCAACGAGGTCGACAAGCTGGTCACGTTCGTCGGCGCCCGGAAGCGGGTCACCCGCGACGACGTCGTGCAGGCGGCGGGCCACAGCCGCGACGAGAACCCGTTCGAGCTGCAGAACGCACTCGCCGCCGGCGACGTCCCGCGCGCGCTCGCCATCGCCGACGCGCTCCTCACACGCGCCTCGAACGGGCGCGGGGAGGCCATCAAGCTCGTCGCCCTGCTCGCGGCATACGTGCTGAAGCTGTGGCGTCTGTCAGGTTGTCTGAACCAGAACGTCCCCGAGGCGCAACTGGCCGGACAGATCGGCGTGCCGCCATTCGTCGTCCCCGAGTATGTCCGGGCGACCCGGCGGTTCGGCTACGCGGGCCTCCGGCGGGCGCTCGACGCCCTCCTTGCGGCCGATATGGAACTGAAAGGCGGGTCGCGGCGCGACGAGCGTCTCATCCTGGTGCTCGCGCTTCGCCGCGTCGCGGCACGAGTTCCCGGAGAGGAACGTCGGGGAGTTCCCGGTCTGCACGCATCAGCGGCCTAAAGTTCCCAGCGGGCACGGTCCTTGGACTACCTGTTGCGACTGACACCCTGCCACCCGGGCCCTCTCGTCCGACGCAGCTCCCTCTCTCGACCCCCCGACGATCATGCCGACCCTCAAGAAGCAGACGTTCGCAAAGGCCGCCGAGCACGTCCAGACGCCGACGTCCAAGAACCACGCGGTCCTGGTCGCGATGACCGACGAGGACCTGATGTCGCAGTTCCAGATGGGGACCGTCGAGGCGTTCGACATCCTCGTGAGCCGCTACCACGACTCGCTGACGAACTACATCTACCGCTTTCTCGGCGACATCAAGGAGTGCGAGGACCTACTCCAGGAGACGTTCCTGCGCGTCTACCGCAACCGGCACAGCTACCGCCGAATCGCCAAGTTCTCGACGTGGCTCTACACGATCGCCGGCAACCTCGCCCGCTCCGAGTACCGCAAGCGCAAGCGCCGCCGGCTGTACTCGCTCCAGTCCGTGAACCGCGACGACGAGGAGTACGAGGTGGAGATCCCCGACGAGACGTTCCTGCCGGACAAGCACGCCGAGTCCACGATCCAGGACCGCCACATCCAGGAGGCGCTCGCGCAGATCCCCGAGGAGTTCCGCGAGGTCGTCGTCCTGCGCGACGTCCAGCAACTCGCCTACGAGGAGATCGCCGACATCACGGGCCTCCCGATGGGCACGGTCAAGTCGCG
Organism: Rubricoccaceae bacterium; assembly: GCA_031425425.1. Taxonomy (GTDB): domain Bacteria; phylum Bacteroidota; class Rhodothermia; order Rhodothermales; family Rubricoccaceae; genus DASVSE01. The sequence goes on along the minus strand of JANPJI010000234.1, from coordinate 5,697 downwards.
CATCAACCGCGGCCGGACAAAGCTCCTGGGCATCCTCAAGGACGTCAACACGCCCGAGGAGATCTAGGCCTCGCCGCCCGCTGAAGCCGGCCGGTGGACGACGCGTCCGCCGGCCGGCTTTTCTATGTTCACGCGGTGCCACGCCGCGAGACCATCATCCTCACCGGGGGCCGCGCGCCTGTCGCGCTCGACCTCGCGCGACAGTTCGCCCGCGCCGGCTGCCGCGTGGTGGTGGCCGAGAGCCTGGCCTTCCCGCTCACCCGCTTCTCGCGAGCCGTCGCCCGGAGCGTGCGCGTCCCGCCGCCGCGCCAGCAGCCGGCCGCTTTCCTCGACGCCCTGGCGCGCGTCGTAGACGACGAACGCGCGGTCCTCGTCGTCCCGACGTGCGAGGAGACGTTCGCCGCGTCGCGGCTGCTCGCGCGCGGCGTGCCCGTGTTCACGAGTCCGCCGGACGTCCTGGCGCGCCTCCACGACAAGGGGAGCTTCGCCGAGCGCGCGGCCGTTCTCGGCCTGCCGGTCCCGGAGACGCACCGCGTCGAGACGCGCGCCGCGCTGGAGCCGTACCTGACCGACGACTGGGTGCTCAAGCCGGCCTTTTCCCGGTTCGGCACCGAGGCGCTCGTCCCGCCGCACGGCCTCGAACGCCTCGCGCAGATCCGGCCGACTCACGAGCGGCCGTTCGTCGCGCAGCGGTTCGTGCCCGGCCGGCAGGTCTGCACATACTCGGTCGCCCACGCCGGACGGATCGTGGCCCACGCGGCCTACGCGACGCCGTTCGCCGCGGGGCACGCGGGCGTGTGGTTTCGAGCCATCGACCAGCCCGAGGCGCGCGTCTTCGCCGAGCGCGTCGTTGCAGCCGAGCGGTTCACGGGCCAGATCGCGTTCGACTTCATCGAGACCGAAGCGCCCGGCGGACCTGTTGTTGCCATCGAGTGCAACCCTCGCGCGACGAGTGGCCTCCATCTGTTCGGGGGCGCTCCGCAGTTCGCCGAGGCGTTCCTGAGCCCCGACATCGCCCCGGTCCTGCCGGCCGGACCCGACGCCATGCTCGCGCTCCCGATGCTCGCCGCGGGCCTGACTCACCGCCTCAGCCCGGCGTGGCGCTCCGCCTTCGCCTCGGCCCGCGACGTCACGTTCGACCGGCCCGATCCGCTCCCGGCGCTCGGGCAGGCGTTCACGGCGTCGACGTTCCTCGCCCGGGCGCTCCGCCACCGCTGCTCGCCGCTCGCCGCGACGACGCGCGACATCGAGTGGAACGGGGAGGAGTAGGAGTGCCGGTATGAGGGAACGCAGGCACGCAGGTGTGGGCGCCGGGCACGTGCGTTCTTGCGCTCCTGATCGCCTGCGCTCCCTCATGCCCATCCTCGTCACCGGCGCGACCGGATTCCTCGGCGGAGCTGTCGCGCGGCGCCTCGCGGCGGACGGCCGCGCGGTCGTCGGCACGGGGCGGGACGCGGAGGCCGGAGCAGCGCTCGAACGGGACGGCGTCCGTTTCCTGCTCCTCGACCTGGCAGATGAGGCGGCCGTTGGCGAGGCGGTCCGCGGGTGCGAGGCGGTCGTGCACAGCGCGGCGCTCGCGGCTCCGTGGGGACCGGCGGCCGGCTTCTGGGCGAGCAACGTCGTCGGGACGCAGCACGTCGTCGCGGCGTGCCTCGGGGTTGGCGTCCGGCGGCTCGTGCACGTCTCGACGCCGTCGGTCTGCTTCGGAGCCGAGAGCCGGCTGGACGTGTCCGAGGCGGACCCGTTGCCAGCCCTCCCGCTGACGGCCTACGCCGCCTCCAAGCGGATCGCTGAGGCGCTCGTCGCTGCCGCCGTGGCCGATGGGCTCGACGCCGTCGTCGTCCGCCCCCGTGCGATCTACGGTCCGGGCGACCGCGTCGTGCTCCCGCGCCTCGTCGCCGCACTCCGTGCCGGGCGGCTGCCCGTGATCGGCAACGGGCATAACGTGGCCAGCGTGACGTACGTCGGCAACGCGGCCGCGGCGGTCGTGGCGTGTCTGGACGGGCCGCCGCGCCTCGCCGGACGCCTCTACCACGTCGCCGACGACGCGCCGGTCGCCGTGTGGGACATGGTGGCGCGCCTCGCGGCGGCTCTGGACCTTCCCGCTCCGACGCGGCGCGTGCCGCTGCGACGGGCGTTGCGCCTCGCCGCAGCGATGGAGTGGGCGACCCGGCGCTTCGGCATCCGACGCGAGCCGCCGTTGACGCGCTACGGCGTCTCCGTCCTCGGCCACAGCCAGACGCTCGACACGCGCGCCATCCGCCGCGACCTGGGCATCGACCTCCCGGCGCAGGTCGAGCGCGGCCTGGCTGAGTTCGTGAGCGAGCTTCGGGCACCGTGACGCCGCTCCGCCTGACCCTGCTCGCCGCCGGCTTCTGCACGGCCCCCGAGGCGGCGGCTGTCGCCGGAGGGCGGTGGCGTGCGCGGCGCTTCCCGGCCGGCTTCGCGCTTGTCGAGGGCCACGAGGCCGGCCCTGTCCTGTTCGACACAGGCTACGCGCCCCGCTTTCTCGCCGCGACCCGCCCGTTCCCGTACCGGATCTACGCCTGGTCGACCCCGGTGACGGTCCGGCCAGAGGAGACGGCCGCGGCGCAGCTTCGCGCGCGCGGCGTCGCGCCCGAGAGCGTCCGCCACGTCGTCCTGTCCCACCTCCACGGCGACCACATCGCCGGGCTCCGCGACTTCCCGGCGTCCGACTTCCACGTGCTCCCCGAGGCCATCGAGGCGTCGCGCGGGCTGAGCGGACTGCGGGCCGTGCGCGGGGCGTTCGTCCCGGCCCTGCTGCCGGACGACTTCTACGCCCGCGTCCGGCCCATCGCGCGCCGTACGGCGCTGCCGGCGGGCCTCGCGCCGTTCCGCGACGGGTTCGACCTGTTCACGACGGAGCCCTGCTCGGCGTCCCGCTCCCCGGCCACGCGCCCGGCCAGATGGGCCTCTACGTCGAGCCCGCCGGCGGCCCGCCGACGCTCCTCGCCGCCGACGCCGCGTGGACGCTCTCGTCGGTCCGCGACAACGCCCCGCCGCCGGCCATCGGGATGCGCGTCCAGCACGACGCCGCGGCGACGCGCGAGACGCTGTGGAAACTCCACCGCCTCACCCACGCGCGGCCCGACCTCCGGATCGTCCTCTCGCACGAGCCGCCCGCCGGGGCGGGGGGGCTGTGACGTCGCGGCTGCGTCTGCTCGCGAGCTACGCGGTGACGCGCGCGCGGCGCTGGCCGTCGCGGGCGGCGCTCGAGGCGTGGCAGGAGCAGCAGGTCCGCCGGCACATCGCATGGGTGACCGCGCGGTCGCCGTTCCACGCCGAGCGCTTCGCGCGCCTCGGGCCGGACCGCTGGCGCGAGGTGCCGCCTGCCGGCAAGGCCGAGACGATGGCGCGGTTCGACGACGCCAACACGGCCGGCGTGCGCCTCGCCGATGCCCTCGCCGTGGCGGTGCGGGGGGAGCGCGAACGCGACTTCGCGCCGCTGCTGCCCGGTGGCGTGGCGGTGGGTCTGTCGTCCGGGACGTCGGGCCACCGCGGGCTCTTTCTCGCTTCGGCGGCCGAGCGCGACCGCTGGGCCGGCGCGATCCTCGCCCGCGTGCTCCCACCCGGCGGGTTCGCGCGGCGGCACCGCGTCGCGTTCTTCCTGCGGGCGTCGAGCGCGCTCTACGAGCGGGTGCAGAGCCGGCGGATCGCGTTCGCGTACCACGACCTCCTCGATCCGTTCGAGCGCCACGTCGCCCGCCTCAACGCGGCCCCGCCGACCGTCCTCGTCGCGCCGCCGTCCGTGCTCCGCCTCCTCGCCCGCGAGGTGGACGCCGGCGCGCTCCGCATCGCACCGGAGCGGGTCGTGAGCGTGGCCGAGGTGCTGGACGACGTGGACCGCGCCGCCGTCGAGGCGGCCTTCGGGCAACGCTTGCACGAGGTCTACCAGGCCACCGAGGGCTTTCTCGGGTTCACCTGCGCGCACCACACACTCCACCTCAACGAGTCGCACCTGGTCGTCGAGCGGCAGTGGGTGGACCGCGCCTCGGGGCGCTTCACGCCCGTCGTCACCGACTTCTCGCGGCGCACGCAGCCCGTCCTCCGCCACGCGCTCGACGACGTGCTCGTGCTTCGGGCCGCGCCATGCCCGTGCGGGAGCGTGTTCACGGCGCTGGAGCGCGTCGAGGGCCGCCGCGACGACGCGTTCGTGCTGCCGAAGCCGGGCGGAGGTGAGGTCACCGTGTTCGCCGACTTCGTGCGCCGCGCCGTGCTCCTCGGGGCCGAGCACGCGGACGCCTACACGGCCCGGCAGCGGCTCGACGGGCGCGTCGAGGTGTCCGTGTCGGTCCACGACGAGGCGCGGGCCGCGGCCGAGGCCGGCGTCCGGGCCGAGCTGGAGCAGCTGTGGGTGGCCGTCGGAGCCCTGCCGCCTGTCGTCACGTTCGTCGCGCCGCCGCTGGACGTGTCCGGCCCGGTGAAGGTTCGCCGCATCACCCGCGAGCGGCCCGACGCGCCGTGAGCGCGCGCCTGCTCGGGCCCGCCGAGGCGCTCGACCGCCTCGCGGCGTCGCCGGATCCGCACGCTGGCTACCTCGCCGCGCTCCTCGCCGAGGGCACCGAGGCGTACGTCGCCAACGCGCCGGCCGCTCTCCACGTCCTCGACGCCGGGGGCGCGCTGCTGCCCGTAACCGTCCCCCGTGCGGGGCCGCCGCCAGCCGACCCGTCGTACGTCGTCTCGCCGCACGCCCACTTCGTGCGCTACAGCGTCGAGGAACTGCACAAGCTCCAGAACCGCCCCGCCGAGGTGCTCCTGCGCGGCCTCGTCGGCGGGGTCGGGGCGGGCCTGCGCGGGATCGACCGCGTCGCGCTCGTCAACAACTACCTGCTCTCGACCAACCTGTGGCCGCCGCTCGCCGCGGGGGCGGTGGCGGACGCTCGGGACGCGCTCGTCGCCGGCTTCCCCGACCACGCCGTCGCTTTCCGCTCCGTCGACGCCCACGGCCAGCCCGGTCTCGTCGCCGCGCTTCGCGCGGCCGGCTTCCGGCTCGTTCCGGCGCGGCAGGTGTGGTACCAGGACGTCGAGGCCGCGGCCGGGCTGCGGCGTGTGCGCAAGGACCTTCGCCGCCTCGCCCGCCACGACTGGCACCTCGCGGACGTGACCGCAGCCGACGCGCGGCGCGTGGCCGAGCTCTACGGGATGCTGTACCTCGACAAGTACTCGCGCCTGAACCCGCAGCTGACGGTGCGCTTCTTCGAGCGCGCCATCGGCGAGGGCTGGCTGACGTTCCGCGGCTTCGCGCGCCCCGGCGGGTGCCTGGACGCCGTGCTCGGCTACGTCGTCCGCACGACCGGCGCGGGGCGGACGATGACGCAGACCGTGTTCGGGTTCGACACCGCGCTGCCGCTGCGCCTCGGGCTGTACAGCCTGCTCAGCGCCCAGGTGTTCGTCGAGGCGCGTGAGCGGGGGCTGGTCGTTCACCGGAGCGCGGGGGCGGGCGCGTTCAAGGCCGCCCGCGGGGCCGTCGCCGTGCCCGAGTTTCTGGCCGTGTTCGACCGGCACCTGCCCCTGCGTCGGCGCATGCCGTGGGCCGTGCTGGCGGCCGTCGGGACGCACGTCGGCCTGCCCATCCTGCGTCGCTACGGTCTGTAGGCACCTGGTACGATCGTGCCATCCGCCGCGACCGCGCGCCTCGTAGAATCCCGCATCAGGTCCGCCGGGTGAACCCGGACC
>JANPJI010000233.1:0-4542 GCA_031425425.1 Rubricoccaceae bacterium | reverse complement strand
TACGCCGAACTGGTCCTCGGCCGGCACCGCGGGGTCGATCCGGTGGAGCTGGTACAGCGGGATCTGCTCCAGCTTCAGCCGCCGCAGCGACATCTCGACGCACTGCCGGAGGTAGTCTGGCTGCCCGCACGCGGTCCACTGGTCCGGCCCGGTCCGGAGCAGGCCGCCCTTCGTCGCCACGACGAGGTCGTCGGGGTACGGGTGCAGCGCCTCGGCGATGAGATCCTCGGAGACGAACGGGCCGTAGCTGTCGGCCGTGTCGATGAGCGTCACGCCGGTTTCGACCGCGCGGCGGAGCACGGCGAGCGCCGCTGCGTGGTCCGCGGGCGGACCCCAGATGCCCGGCCCGGTCGTGCGCATCGCGCCGAAGCCAAGGCGGGCCACGGGCAGGTCGCCGCCGAGATGGAACGTGCCGGATGCGGCGGCCGAGGGAGGGGGGAGGTCGGGCATGGACGGGAGGGGAGAATGGACCGCCCGTACGTCCACGCCCCGGCCGCGATTCCCGTCACGCGCCGATTTGACGAAGCACGCCCGCGATGGCCTCCGGCGCGTCCCCGAGGCGCGGGCCGTACCACGAGAACGCCTCGCCGTCCACGAGCGCGACGTGCGCGCCGGGCACGACGGCCTGCACCTCTGCGACGTGTTTCTGCGCGAACGGGAACGGCTCGGACGAGAGCAGGACGACGGCGGGCCGGGCCGCGGCGATCTCGTCGGCCGTGACGGCCGGGTAGCGCGTCCGGTCGCCGAAGGCGTTTTCGAGCCCGCCGCGCGCCATCACGTCGTGGATGATCGTGTCCGCGCCGACGGTCATCCAGGGGTCGCGCCAGATGAGGTAGACGGCCCGGACGGGCGCGGCCGGCGGCGCGAGGGCGGCGAAGCGGGCCGCGATGTCGTCTGCGAGGCGCGCCGCCTGCGCCTCTCGGCCGGTGATGCGCCCGAGGTCGCGAAGGGCGGCGAGCGTGTCGTCCACGGTGGCGATGTCGCTGACGTACACCGGCACGCCGGCCGCGGCGAGGGCCTCGACGGGCGCGCGCTCGTTCTCCTCGCGGTTGGCGACCACGAGGTCCGGCCGGAGGCCGAGCACGCGCGCCACGTCCACGTTCTTGGTCCCGCCGACGATGGTCTTGCGCGCCTTCCACCCGGCCGGGTGGACGCAGAAGCGCGTCACGCCGACGGTTTCGTCGTCGAGGCCGAGGTCGGCGAGCGCCTCGGTGAGGCTCGGCACGAGCGAGACGATGCGCCGCGGGCGGGCGGGCGGCGGCGGCCCCATCCAGACGGGGTCGGGCATGCGGGAGCGGGTCGTGTGTCCCCGAAGGTCGCGCCGTCTCCCGGCCTACCCCGTCTTCGGGCAATCTTACGGGCCTCGGCGCGTCGCGCGCGCGATTTTGACCGGCCTGACGGACGGCATGGTGCCCCGTCTCTCTGTCACGATCTGCCCTTCCGATGCTGTACGGATTCGTTCTCGCTTGCGGCCTGCTGGCCGTCCTCTACGGCGTCGTCGCCAGCCGCCGCGTGCTCGCCGCCCCGGCCGGGACGGAGCGCATGCAGGAGATCGCCCGCGCGATCCAGGTCGGCGCCGCGGCGTACCTCAACCGCCAGTACCGGACGATCGCGATCGTGGGCGTGCCCATCGCGCTCGGGCTGTTCTTCCTCGGGTGGCCCGTCGCCGTCGGGTTCGTGATCGGGGCAGTGCTGAGCGGCATCGCCGGGTACGTCGGCATGAACGTGTCCGTCCGCGCCAACGTCCGCACGGCCGAGGCGGCGCGCGGCGGGCTCGCCAAGGCGCTCGACCTGGCGTTCACGTCCGGCGCCATCACCGGGATGCTCGTCGTCGGGCTGGGCCTGCTCGGCGTGGCCGGCTACTACGCGGTCCTCCGCGAGACCGTCTACGACGTGACCACGGCCGAGGGCATGCGGCACGTCATCGAGGCCCTCGTGGGGCTCTCGTTCGGGGCCAGCCTCATCTCGATCTTCGCGCGCCTCGGCGGCGGCATCTTCACCAAGGGGGCCGACGTCGGCGCGGACCTCGTGGGCAAGGTCGAGGCCGGCATCCCCGAGGACGACCCGCGCAACCCGGCCGTGATCGCGGACAACGTCGGCGACAACGTCGGCGACTGCGCGGGCATGGCCGCGGACCTCTTCGAGACGTACGCCGTCACCATCGTGGCGACGATGCTCCTCGCCGCGATCACGTTCGTGGGCGCGGACCAGGAGGCGGCGATGATGCTGCCGCTGCTCATCGGGGCCGTCTCGATCGTCGGCTCGATCATCGGGACGTTCTTCGTGCGCCTCGGCGGCAGCCAGAACATCATGGGGGCGCTCTACAAGGGCCTCGCCGCGACGGGCCTCCTCACGGGCCTCGGGGCCGTCGGTGCCATCGGGTACCTGTTCGGGTTCGACACCCGGATCGGCACCGGGCTGGACGCCGTGACCGGGCTCGACCTCGCGCTGTGCGTCGCCGTCGGGCTCGCCGTGACGGGCCTGCTCGTCGTCATCACCGAGTACTACACCGCGACGCAGTACCGGCCCGTGCGGAGCATCGCCAAGGCGTCCGAGACCGGGCACGGGACCAACGTCATCCAGGGCCTCGCCGTGTCGATGGAGGCGACGGCCCTGCCGGTCGTCGTGATCTCGGCGGCGATCCTCGTCGCGTTCGCCGTGGCCGGCATGTACGGCATCGCCATCGCCGCGACGACGATGCTCGCCATGGCCGGCATGGTCGTCGCCCTCGACGCCTACGGGCCGGTGACCGACAACGCGGGCGGCATCGCCGAGATGGCGGGCCTCGACCCCGAGGTGCGCGTCACGACCGACGCGCTCGACGCCGTCGGCAACACGACCAAGGCCATCACGAAGGGCTACGCCATCGGCTCGGCCGGGCTCGCGGCCCTCGTCCTGTTCGCGTCCTACACGCAGGACCTCGAGAACTACTTCCCGGCCATCGACGTCCGGTTCGAGCTCCAGGACCCGTACGTCGTGGTCGGCCTGTTCATCGGCGGCCTGCTGCCGTACCTCTTCTCCGCGATGGGCATGACGGCCGTCGGCCGGGCGGCCGGCGCGGTCGTCGAGGAGGTCCGCCGGCAGTTCCGCGAGATGCCGGGCATCATGAAGGGCACGCAGACGCCGGACTACGGCCGCGCCGTCGACCTGCTGACGAAGGCGGCCATCCGCGAGATGGTCGTCCCGAGCCTGCTGCCCGTCGCGGCTCCGATCGCGCTCTTCCTCGTCGTGTGGGGCGCGGCCGGGCTCGCGCAGGCCTTCACGGCCCTCGGCGCGATGCTCCTCGGCACGATCGTGACAGGCCTCTTCGTGGCGCTCTCGATGACGTCGGGCGGCGGCGCGTGGGACAACGCCAAGAAGTACATCGAGGAGGGCAACCACGGCGGCAAGAACTCGCCCGCCCACCAGGCCTCGGTGACCGGCGACACCGTCGGCGACCCGTACAAGGACACGGCCGGCCCGGCCGTGAACCCGATGATCAAGATCATCAACATCGTGGCGCTCCTGCTGCTCGCCGTCGTCGCGGCGCTCGTGTAGGCCGTCCTGCCGGTAGTGCGCGCGGGGCTCGGGTCTACGGATCCGCGCCCCGCGCGCGTTTGTGGGGACGCCGCTCCTCGCGCGGACTCGAACTCACCGTCTCCGCCGCGGGCACCGCGGACCGCACCGAGCGTTGAGGGCAGACACCCTCGCCCGTGTGCCTGTGTCCGACCGTCCACCGAAACTGAAGTGGCTCGCGATGGGCCTCAACTTCCTCCTGCCCGGTGCCGGGCTCGCCTACCTCGGGCTGTGGCGCGGCGCTCTTCTCAACCTCGCCATCGCGGTCGGCATCGCAGCGATCGCTGCGTTTGCCTTGCCGGAGGACGCGTTCGCGCGGTTCGGAACCCCGCTGACGTTCGGCATCGCCGGCGGTTCGCTTGGCGTCGCGATGGCGGCCTACGACCGGCTGTTCGGCCCGGCGCGCGGAACCGGCGGATCGGCATAGCCGCAGCGCGAGAGGTCGTGGTACTCTGCGGGACGCACTCGCCTCGCACTCGATGAACCGGGTTCTTCTGGTGGCCGCCCTCACGCTCGCCGGATGCAGCGCCCGCCCGCCCGTTGCCGCGCCGGGCGACGCCCGCGAGGCGCTCCTCGCCGCCGACCGCGCCTTCGCTGCCGCGACCGGCGCGCGGGGCCTCGACGGCTGGATGGAGTTCTACACCGCCGACGCCGTCCGCCTCCAGATGGGCCGCACAGCCGTGCAGGGGACGGCCGCCGTGCGTGCCTACGACGCCGGCCTGTTCGAGAACCCCGCCAACCGCCTCGTCTGGGCGCCGACCGACGCCGGCGCGTTCGCCGACGGCCGCCACGGGTTCACGACGGGCACGTCGGCGCTCCTGTCGGCCGCGGGCGACACGCTCTACCGGGGCGTCTACATCTCCATGTGGCGGATGGAAGCCGGCGGCCGCTGGCGCGTGATCCTCGACACCGGCGCGGACCGGTAAGCCCATGCTCGCCCTCGACCTCTCTGGACGCCTCGCTCTCGTCACGGGCGGCTCGGGTGCG